>CAZAAF010000228.1:0-7485 GCA_964482575.1 uncultured Verrucomicrobiota bacterium
CCCGCAGGAGATAGGCTTCGGCGTAATCCGGCTTCAGCTTGATGGCCTTGGTGAGTTCCGTAAGAGCGCGGTCGGATTCCTTGTTATCGAGGGAGGCTTTCGCCTGGCGGACGTAATCCTCGGCATTGCCCGATTCCACCGGGGCGGGCGCGGCCACAGGGGCGGGAGACTCCTTGGCAGCCGTCTTGGCCGCGTCGGGGGAGGAGGTTGGCGGCGCGACCGGTTCGGTTGTCTGGGGCAGTACCAGGGCGGCCTGCGGCGCCGTCTTGGACTGGCTCGCAGCCGTGGAGAGCGCGTGTTCAAAATCGGGCTGCACCTTGCCGCCGTTACGCCGGCACATCATCACATCGGCCCAGGCTTTGTCATAATCGTGCTTGTGGTAATACGCCACCGCGCGACCGTGGTACGTATTGGGGTCGTCCGGCTTCAACTCGATGGCCTTGGTGAAATCCGAGATGGCATGGTCATACCGGCCCAAAGCCACGTTGGCGTCGGCACGGTTGTAATAGGCACCGGCCAGCGTATCCACCGGGGCGTTCAACTGAATGACCTGGTCAAAATCCTGAATCGCGCGGACATGATCGCCTTTGCGTTCATAAGCGACCCCGCGGTTGTTGTGGGGCGTGCCGGCGGTGGGATTCAACTCGATGGAGCGCGTGTAGTCGGCAATGGCCCGGTCCAGACCATTGGTGGACATATGGGCATCGCCCCGTTGGGCAAACGCTTCGGCCGACTGGGGGTTCACCCGAATGGCTTCGTCCAGCAGCTTGATTCTGTCGTCGAGGTTCCTGGCTTCGCCTGCCTTGGCAATGAGCCCGGAAACGTCCGCCGTGGTCGGGGCGGGCGGTGCGGTGACGGGAGCGGCGGGAGGAACGGGTGGCTCGACGCGCTTTGGCATCGGAGCCTCAATGGTCGCCGTCACGTTCGCAGGAGCCGAAGGGGCCGCCGCCGTGGGCGACGGCGGTTTGGCTGTCTCCAACACGGGTTTCTCCATCACGCTGCCAGCATCGAAGTTCTTGAACGGCGGCGGCTCCGTCGGCACGGTCGGGCGCGGCGGCGGTTCCGGTGCGGCGGATGGCGCGGGTTGGGGGGACGCCGGGAGTTCCGGTGCCGGCGCGGCAGGACGCGCTTCCACCATCGGGGTCGACGGCGCGGCAGCGGTGTCGCCAGGAACCATTCCGGCCATCCGGTTCATCTCGCTCACCAGCGAGGAATCCACCTTGCCGCCCAGCCGTTCACTGGTCTTGACGTCCACCATCACTTGTTCCATCGCGCTCTTCAGCAGCCCCTGCTTGGCTTGCGCTCGCTTCGCGTAAAACGAAGGATCGTTGGGCCGTAACTCGATGGCGTGGTTGTAATCCTCCACCGCATGGGTGAAGTCATTCTGGTAGTAATAGGCCAGTGCGCGGTTGGCGTAATCGTCCGCGTTGTCGGGTTTCAGACTGATGGCTTTGTTGTAGTCGGCAATCGCCGCGTTGTAGCGTCCCCGGTTGAGGTTGGCCAGTCCGCGATAGCTGTAGGGCAGGGAGTCGCGTGGATCCAATTCGATGGCTTTGGCGAAATCGCGAGCCGCCCGCTCATCGTCGCGTTTGACCGCGTAGGCGTACCCGCGCCACACATAAGTCTTGGCGTATTCCGGTTTCAGCTAGATGGCTTTGTTGTAATCGGCAATCGCCGCGTCCATCTCGCCCCGACGGCGGTAAGCGTCTCCACGACCGATATACGCCAATGCAAATTCCGATTTCAGTTTCAGGTCGATGATCTGCGTGAACTCCTCGACCTGATCCCTGTTGGCCGGCGCGGGCGGCGTCTTGGCACGAATGGCCGCCGGGGTGTCGTCGGAGGCGCACACAACCCTTGGCGTGAGGCTGAGTCCACTCACAGCCACCGCCACACACACTAAAATGGAATGTTTGCTCCGCCCTTTGTTTATCGTCAAAAAATTATGGTTCACGCGTTACCATCCATCGGGCCGATTCTATTCCTCACAGGGTGTCAGTCAAACCTTTGCTGGCATCTTTTTGTACGGTATCTATATCACAAAACTGTACTTACGCAAACAGTCAAACCCGTGGATTTGCGCAAAAATGGAACTCATTCCCTTTCACAGGGGGTATGTCGCGCAACAGCCAACCCGCCATCAGAAATGCCGGCCAGGCAACCGCTGCGCTATAAAGGTCAAAATCCACTACATTGTGCCCGGTCCACGCCGCCACCCCCACCCATGTTGACCACGTCAGCGGGTCAAAAGGCGTCGTTCTCAACCGCGCGGCCCCGCACCACAGCGCCCCGATCCACAAGGCCGCGAAACTTGCAAAACCGATGATGCCGGAATCGGTCCATTGCTGCAGGAAGTTGTTGTGCGCCAGTCGCGTGGGTTCCGCGTCCGCCCGGCGATGTTCCACGTAGCGCAGGCCGAAAGTCCCCGGACCGCCGCCGAGCCATGGCTGCTCTGCGATCATGGTGATGCCCGCCCGCCAGTAATCGCCGCGCGCTTCCAATGTGGCCGTGCCGCGCCGCAGGCCTTGCATGCCGAAAAAGACCGCGCCGACCGCCAGCAACGCCGCCAGCACGCCGATGCGCCAGCGCCAGTTTACACATCGGCACAGCCACAACCCACCCGCCATGGCCAGCGCCAGCATGGCGAAGCCGCCTTTGGATTTCGTCAACAACAGGCACCACAACATCCCCGCCGCAAACGCCGCGGTCAGGGCGACCCGTGCCATGCGCACGACCCGCTCGCCGCCCTCCATTCGTTCGCGCAGGAACCGCCATAACCCGACACACACCGGCGCGCCAACCAGGATGAGATAGCCGGCCAGCGTATTGGAGTAGAACATCGGCCCGAAAACACGGCCTTGCGCCAGTTTGCCCTCGACAGCGGCCCGATGCGCGCGGAGTTCGAGCGGCATGTCTTCCGGATGGTCCCTCAGGTTGCGCAACGCCTCCTCGAACCCTCCGAAGTGCTGTTGCAGGGCCGCCACGCAGACCAGTCCCGTGGCCAGTGCGAGAGCCCCGAGCACCACCCGATAGCGGCGTTCGTTTTCCGCAGGCCACCACCCGATGAAAAAGAAGATCGTCGCCACACTGAAGAACACCGTCACCAGCCACGCGCGTGCCGGCCACGCGCTGACGCCCGCCGAGAGTCCCTGGGAGGCAAGCCAGAGCAGGGGCAGCCACGCCCAACGGCCGGGTGCCGCACCGCCCTGACGCCACGCCGCGCCCATCGCCACGATCGCCCAGACGAGGATAAAGACGACGGCCAGCTCCAGTGGCCAGCGGGAAAAACACCAGTCGGCCGGATGCGCCGGCCGGTCCGGCAGGAGAACCAGGCCGCCGAACTTCACCGGCAGCAGGAAAACCAGCAGCCAAAGGGCGCCATGGATGAATCGCGATGCCATGAGGGATGTTCAGTGGACAGTCATCAGTATCCAGTATCCAATGTTCGGCCCGATAACGAAAGTCACTTTCGGCGGACGACCACGACTCGATTCAAACAACAGGGTCATCGCGGGGTCGAATACCGCGACCTCTCCGGCACCCGTGATCACTTCATTGCTTCGGAACGCGAAAAGCGTCCGGTCATCTGTTTCACACGCGAATCGCACGCTTCCCTTGAGAGCCGCAACCGACGGCCGCTCTCTGACAATCGGTCACTGATGACGGACCGTTGAAATCTACGCCGCGGGCGCGGTCAGGCCGCTGAGCCGCAACAGGGCCACTTCCAGCGCCAGCGCCTCATTTACGTTGCGTTCCAACTGATCCTGCAGGGTTTCGATGGTCTCGAGATTGGCCAGCGCCCGGTCGCGCGTCTGCGCTGCCGCCATCTTCCGCAGCGCGTCGTCGCGATCACGATTGAACAAGAGGGCCGAATCGCCGCCCTCGATGCAAATGAGGGCATCGCGCAACAGCCACTCCAGCGTCACCACGGCCGCCTTGCGCCGCCGCCGGTATTCGGCCTCCACCTGCGCCTTCATTTCCTCTTCCTTTTTCTCGATCCACTTCGCGTCGGCCACCTGGCGGTAGCGGTCGAGCTGCGCGGTTTGTTCGACCTGGTCCTCCACCTGTTTTTTTTCCGCATCGAGGAAAGCACGGATCGTGTCGAACAGTTTGTATGCCTTCAACACCGACCCGCCTGCGCCCAGCAGCGCCAGCAGGCCGTCCACGAGCGGGGCGTGGGCCGCTTCCGGCTCCCGCGCCGCCGCCGCGCCAAACTGCACGCGCTGGCAGCGGGACCGAATGGTCTCGAGCAATTGTCCCGGCGCCGACGTCAGCAACAACAGCAGCGACCGGTCCGGCGGCTCCTCCAGCGTTTTCAGGAAGGAATTGGCGGCATTCAGGTTGATCCGGTCGGCTTCGACGATCACGCCGACCTTCATTCGGCCCAGGGTCGGTTTGAGCCGGAGCGATTTTTCCAAGTCCCGCGTCTGGTCGATCACAATGACCCGGGACTTGGATTCCGGGCGAATCCACTGCACATCGGGATGTTGTCCGCCCGGGGGCGTGGCGGCGTCAATCTTCCCACAGGCATCGCATCGATCACAGGCCCCTTGCGGGGTGGGCGACTCGCAGTTGACGGCCTTGGCCAGTTCGCGCGCGGCCCGTTCCATGTCCTCCGGGGCGTCGCCCGTGAAGAGATAGGCGTGGGCAAGCCGGTGGTTGGCGAGGCTGCGCTGGAACACGGCGGCCACGGCGGGCTGGGAGGCGGCCAGGGACTTAAAGGACATGCTTCACGTACTCCCAGATGGAAGCCTCCACCTCGGCGACGGAGCGGCGCGCATCCACCACCTTGAAGCGCTTCGGTTCCGATTTGGCCAGTTGCAGGAAACCCAGCAGGACTTTCCCGTGAAAATCGTTGGACTCCGCCTCGAAGCGGTCCTCCTCACCACCGACTGGCCGGACACGCCGCATCATCCGCCGTCGTCCCTCGTCCACGGGCAGCACGAGCAACAGCGTCAGTTGCGGCACGCAATCGCCCACGGCCAGCCGGTGCGCCGCCGCCACCAGTTTCGGGTTCAGTCCGCGCACGATGCCTTGATACACCGTCGTGGAGTCATGGAACCGGTCTGACAAGACCACGGCGCCTTTCGTCAGCGCCGGCTGGATGACCTTGCGCACGAGTTCCGCACGCGCGGCGGAGAACAGCAGCATTTCGGTCTCGGGACACATGCCGCGGCCCGCGGGACTGTGTTTGAGCAGATGACGGATGACTTCCCCGAGATCGGTGCCTCCGGGTTCGCGCGTTTCGACAACCATGCGGCCCATCGTCTTCAACCGTTGGGCGAGGCGGCGGATCTGGGTGCTCTTGCCGCACCCCTCGCCGCCTTCAAAACTGATGAACACTCCGGCCATGAGGCAAGCGTAGGAACATCGCCCCGCGCTGTCAACGCCGCATCCGCCGCCCCAAAAACGAAGCCCCCTCGTCGCAGACGCGCCGAGGGGGCCTTTCGTTCAAAGTTGATTATACTTTCTGCACGTTCTGGGCCTTGGGGCCTTTGTCGGTGTTGATCTGCTCGAACGACACCGCATCACCCTCATTGAGGGTTTTGAATCCCTGGCCGACGATGTTCGTGTGATGAACAAACACGTCCGGTCCGCCCTGAATCTCGATAAAACCGTAACCTTTCTTGTTGTCAAACCACTTCACTTTGCCAGTTGCCATGAAACTAATTTCTCCTTCCTTCCAAGTTCAACTGTCGGCGATTCCGGCAAGCTGCCCAAAAAACCACGAAACCCGGATGGTTTCTCGGTCCCGGCGCTTCGTGTCATACAACCCGCTGAATCCTCGCACGACAAACATCGAAACACGTTACCGAGTAAATCAAAACACCGCCGAAGCGTCAAAATAATTTTGCAAAATGCAGCAACCGCGGGACAAAAATCAAAACCGTTCACTCGCAATCGTGGATCAGGCCGATGACAGACATGGGGGCCCTGAAGACGGACGTCAACGCGCCGTCCGGTATTATGAAGCGCCCGGTTGTTCAAGAAACCATCAAGTCACAGGACTGGCTCACAAATTCAGCCTGCTTTCAGAGACGCCCGCATGTCTCCGATGCACTTGACGCATGCAGGACCTTGATCTAGGTTCCGCAAATTTTATGAAAAAATGGTGTTCGCCATCCGGCAGGAAAAAACATCCACTGCCCCTGCGAGCTTCCCTGAATTTGCCCTTTGCTTCTTATGTGGGTGATTTACGACGAGAGTTGACTGGATGCCAGAGCGTGTGTGAGGTGGGTTGCGGGCTTTCCTCTCCAATTCAGTGGTTGGAACTGAAACGCGTCGTGGGGGTGGATAGGTACGCACCGGCACTGGCTGAAGCTCGCAGGCGCGGCGCATACGATGAGTTGCAGCTGTGTGACGTCCGCGACATCGGCCGGCGGTTGGCGCCAAAGCAGTTTAATGCATGTGTCGCGCTCGATGTGATCGAACATCTGACCAAGGAAGAAGGACGCCAATTATTGTGCGACATGGAGCGTCTGGCCTCAAAAAAGGTGATTGTGTTCACCCCGAACGGGTTTTTGCCCCAAACCGGGACAGGCGAGGATTTTCAAACCCACCTTTCTGGATGGGAGACCGGCGAAATGCAATCGTTGGGCTACAAAGTCGAGGGTGTTCTCGGCTGGAAGGTTTTGCGCGGAGAGCAACACGGCCTTCGTTTCCGGCCCAGGACGTTATGGAGCATTGTCTCGTACCTCACACAACTTTCTTATACCCGATCGCATCCACACAAGGCGGCCGCACTGCTGTGTGTAAAAACCCTGTCGGAACGCGGCTGATCGAGGGGCCTGGCCAAACTCCGTTTTTGTCAGCTGTATTGATTTTTGGTCGCTCGGTTTCTAGAGTGAGTTGACATGCATCTGCTTTTCATCGAGCCGTGTTATCGCGACTTTGGAGGATTCTTCCGCGCGTCTTATCTGGCGCGGGGACTGGCGCGCATGGGACACGAGGTGACCCTGGTGACGCCACAACTGCCCAACAAGGCCGGCGTGTCCCGCGGGTGGTTGGAAAACGGGGTGGAGCACATCGAACTGCCCAATGTCGGCCCCCATTTTGCCCGCGCGAAATTCCTGCGCATTCCGGGAATCATTGCTCAAATAGCGAAACGCCGATGGGACATTGTTCATATTTTTGCGACGGTGCAACCCGAGAACCTGGCAGCCCAATTGGCTGGGCGCCTTTGCGGGCGCACCGTGGTGGTGGATTGGGATGATCTCTGGACCGAGAGCCCGATCTACGAATACAGCAACCCTGTGGTCCGAGCCTATATGCGCTGGGCGGAAAACCTGGCGCCCAAATTTGCTTCCGGCGTGGTTGTGGCCAGCAGCCTTCTGGAAACCGAGGCGCGCGCGCGGGGACGCCACCCCGTGTTGAAAATACCCAACGGCGTCTGGACTGAACAGTTTCGGCTGTGGGATCGGCAATCCGCGCGGGCTTCGACGGGGTTGCCCATGAATGCCCCCCTCTTTCTTGCATTTGGCAACA
>CAZAAF010000229.1:0-761 GCA_964482575.1 uncultured Verrucomicrobiota bacterium
AGACTTCGCACAGCACCTGCGCCACCGTCAGCGACGGAACCATCAACGCGAACGGCTTCTCATCACGGTGCTTCAACTCCCGTAACCGGCGCACGGCACGTTCGTTACGCGCGTCCACCAGTAGATGAAACCCGCCCAAACCCTTGACAGCCGCTATATCTCCGCGCCGGATCGCCGCTTCCGCCTGCTGGAGTGCGTCTTCGCGTTGCGCCAGCACCTTGCCCGAGCGATCCCAGAGTTCCAATTGCGGTCCGCATACGGGGCACGCGTTCGGCTGCGCGTGGAACCGGCGGTCACGCGGGTCTTCGTATTCCGCGCGGCACGCCTCGCACATGGCGAACCGCTTCATCGTCGTGTTGGGCCGGTCGTAGGGCAGCGACTCGATGAGGCTGAACCGCGGTCCGCAGTGGGTGCAGTTGGTGAACGGATACCGATGGCGGCGGTTGGCCGGGTCGAAAACCTCCCGCCGGCATTCCGGACAGGTGGCAATGTCCGGCAGAATCAACGCCGTCTTGGTGCCTGCCGCATCGCTCTCGCGAATCTCGAATTTTGTGAAACCGACCGGATCGAGCCACGACGACTCCAGGCTTTGGATGAAAGCTTGCGGCGGTATCTCACGTGGGATGCGCAACAGGAGGCTCTGCAACCGGTCGTACCGCCCTTCCGCCTCGATGAAAACGCCTTGAACCGAGTTGTTGACCCAGCCCTTCAGCCCGAGTTCCTGCGCGAGCCTGAAGATGAAAGGCCGGAACCCGACGCCC
>CAZAAF010000229.1:771-7478 GCA_964482575.1 uncultured Verrucomicrobiota bacterium
GTACCGCGCCGCGAATCACCACGCACAGGCGTTGCGCCTGCAGCGCGCTCGTCCCGGCTGGCGTTTGAACAATCATGTGCATCTAATACGATTCCGGCTTGGCCGGCTGGACGGCGACGCCCAAACCCTGCCGCTCGAAAAGAGCAGACCTTAAAGTCAACCGCCCCAAATAACTACGCCTTCATTGGTTTGCTCTTAGCGGATTTTGGCAAACCACGCATCTTCGGTTCCCACAAGATGTTGTGGTTCAGTAATCGGTTGGAAGCCTCCCTACGAAGGATGACAAAGGCGGCTTGCCTCACAATGACAACAACTAATTGGTGCGATGTGGCTGAATCTGGTCCAGACGCGTGGCTGGCATGAAATACGGTATATTGCCCTGGCAGGCATAGATGGGTTCGCCCACCAGTTCTCGCGCAACCCGACACCCGCCCTGACAAGTTTTTCGAGACCGGCACGCAGAACATTCTTCAGGCAGTTGTTCCGGCAAAGGCGGACGCATGCAGGGCGATTTCAAGAGCTCGGCCAACGATGATTCGAGCAGGTTCCCGGACGTTACGGGAGTGTGGTTACACGGCCGCAAGTTTCCGTCAGGGCCAATCGTCGGATAGGCGTTGGCTGTTCCAATCGGGCAGGCTTGAGGGCGACGAGGTTCAACGAGATGGGAGACTTCGCAGAAAGGAATGAGCGTGCCCATGCTTACATGGACGATGGATCTCAATTCAGCGAAACGCCGCAGGGCGTCTTCCAGTTGCCGTGGTGACGGCGTGAGGTTTCGCCAGGTCGCCAGACTTCGGCCTCCCGGTTGGAAGCGGTTGAACACGACGGCATCCGCACCGAGAGTCATCGCCAGTTTCGCCACGCCGGCAAAACCGGCGATGTTCGTCCGCGTGGCGACAAAGAACACCGCCACCAGCAGGCCGGCTCTTTTCGCGCGCGTGATGGCCTGCATGGTTTGGTTGAAGGCCCCATGAACTCCTGTCATCTGGTCGTGAACGTCAGGGTTAGCTGACAGCAAAGTGAACTGAACCGTTTGCACGCCGGCGGTTTCCAGGTCTCTGGCCACTTCGAGTGATAATCGTTGACCATTGGTTGCGAGATTCAGTCGGGTCTTCGGCAAACGACGGTGCGTTTCAGCAATGATGGCAGGCAGGTCCTGTCGAAGGAGCGGCTAGCCGCCGCTCAACGTCAACGATTTCAGCGATTGTTCCAGGCACTGGATGTTGGCCAGCAATCGGAGCGTTTTGGCGGTATCCAGATCAGCGGGAGTCGCCATGCCCGGCGCGTGCCAGATATTGTAGCAGTGTCCGCACTGGAAATCGCACCGGGCGGTGATTTCCCAAACGAGGTTTTGAGGCAATGGAATGTGGCTCACTCGTCGATGTAGCCGAACATTTTCTTGATGTGAAGGCGCGCTGCTTTGGCTACATCCTCGGATACCTCACCCCGTTTCACGGCGTCATCGAGTATTTGAAGTCGTTTCTCCAGCGTGACAGCCCGGGGAATGAAAATAGCCGGTATATAACAGGTGGTCAGGGACGGGGACAATAATCCCAAACAAGCTGAGAACAACGATATCCCGAGAGTGGCTGTTCCCATCGTTGAGGGCCCAAAACGCCGCCATTTCATGCCCAGGAAGATGCAACCTCCGATGATGATGGCCGTGCCTCCCAGAAAACCAATGAGCCAAATCATGGTCATCATTTCCTGATGATTCAACTTACGCAGCACATCACGCATAAACAAACTGGACACAGCAAAAGGTTCGGGCGAAGCCGCTGGAACTCCTCCGTGTTCCTTCAAATACGATTCCAGTTCGGAGGGAAGCGGGTCGGATGAAAGAAATCGCCACTCCTCTGCGCTTTGTTGACCTTGTGTATAGAGGATGGGTAGGCCGAGAAAATCCTGCCAGACGGCCAAATTGGGAACATAAGGATTTCGCGGGTTCTCAAATGCGAAACGAAACCTCTCCAGGAAAGCATCTTCCGCGTGAATAAAGTCGTTTTCACACTGCGATAAAGAATCGGGCAGGTGACCGGTGCGTTGCGCAAAACGGCGGACCGTTGCTGCTCGCACGGCCAACTCCCATCGGAATGCCTTTAATCCCCGTTCGTAATAACTACGAGAACGTCCGAAATCTGTTGTGAGCCAGGCATTAGCCATCCCCGCCAGAACCCACCACGCAAGAACAGCCAGGATGCCGATGCCCGCAGCAAGAGCCGGCGATCGGCCCCAGCTTCTCTTAACGGGTTTGGGATTCTCCGATGTCATTCCACCTCCGAACAGCGCAACGGGGTTGTGATTTCCAGTCCTTGGACAATTCCCTTGTTACGGGCGGATTGAGTCAAAGCCGACCTTCAATGTCAATCGTCGAGTTTGAGCCGTTGCGCTTCAAGAGACCGCGACCGGATTACGGCGCTTTTTGCCCGGTCCGTGTCTCGATGTACTTGTCCCAGTATTCCTTCTGGATGCGAAGGGTGAGGAAGACCATCGGGCGCACGGCGAAAAGACCCTCCTGCCAGTCGGCACCCAGCTTGGCGGCAACGGCCGGTTCCTGATCCGTGGAGGTAATGATGACGGCAGGACGAAAGTCGGCGGGAACATCCGCGGCTTGAATCCAGTAACCGACGTTGTGGTATTTCCGGAAATACCACGGCAACGGCCAGGTGTCGTACGGGTTGGCGCAAACCTCGATCCGCATGTCGTCATGGGCGGGATGGATCGCTGCGATGTGGTCGATGCGTTTGACCAGATTCAGCACGTCCGGGCTGGTATGTGCATAGACGCAGGGGTTGCGCGGGTCGGCATTGAAGCGGCCGTTGGCGCGCCACATCTGGCCGCCAAGCTGCCACGCCGCCGCGGCAATCAACAGACCCGTCAGCCATTTCGCCCAATGCGGCCGGACCGCCTCGATCAGCGCCACCGTTCCGACGCCGGCGAGCAGAATCATGCCGTGCAGGAACGACAACAGGAGCCACGGCGATTTGTGGCGAATGATGGAATACTCCACCGTCAGCACCAGCGTATAGACGGCGAGAAACCACACCAACGTGGACGAGGCATCCCCGTGGCGCCGCCGCCAGGCGGCCCCCATTCCCACGACGGCGAGCACCACGATCAACACCTCGCTCCAGACCGGCCCAGGGCCTTCGCGGAACCAGAGCAACTGGTGCAGATAAAAACACCACGGATGGATGTGCCGGCTCTTTTCGCCGCCCGCCCAGCCGAGATAATTGCCGTAACACAGCACGGAGTCGAGCAACCCGCGCCAATGACTGAAAAACGAGGTGTAAAACGCCACCGCCACCGCGACGGCAGCGCCGAGCGCGATGAGCCAGTGCCCGCGATTCACCGCAAGGACTCTTGCGCGCGCCTTGGGGGATGCTGCCAGCGCGACGACCGCTGCGCCGAAGGCCAGCACCCACGTTTCCTTGGTCGCGTAGGTCAGACCCGCGAACGCGCCCGCCAGCAAGGCCCAGCCCGCGGAGGGATGCTGCGCATATCGCCACCCGGCGGCGATGATGCCAAACGTGAAAAAGACCAGCAACATCTCCTGGATGTAGTACCGGCTGTAGAACGTCATCGCGGGCGAGATGGCCGTGAACAGTGCGGCGACGATCATCGGCCACCGTCCCAGTCCGTCGCGCACAAGCCAGAGCAGCAACACCAGCCCCACACCGAACAGTGCGGGCACCAGCCGGAACGTGACTTCGCTCGTGGCTGCGAAGTTTTTCCCCGCGGTCAGCCATGCGAACGGCAGAGTGAGGTAATAGAGCGTCGGGCCGTGGTTGTCCTTGAGGTCGTATTCGTACTGGCCGGTTTCCAGGAGGATGCCGGTGCGAACAGCCTGGTTCGCCTCGTCACCGTGCATGACACGTGCGTCGAGCGGGCATGGCCACCCTGTGCGGAGGGCCAGCGCGCCCGCCGCCAGGGCCAGAAGCAACATGCAATGAACCAGGTCTTTTCGCACGGTATCTGACAGGCTTTCCTCGCGAACTTCAACCGGGTGCAGCTTAACACAGATGGTCTTCTGCAAACAACCCGCTCCGCCGGGATTCCTCTCAAAAACAAGAAACCCGGCGAAACATCGTTTCGCCGGGTTTCTTGAAACTTCATTCCGCCGTCAAACAGCGCGGCGGGTTGTCGGAGGGCTTACTTACCGTAAACCTCCACCTCCGTGTAGTGGTTCATCTGGTTGGAGGTGTTGCCGTTGCTGTAGAGGCGCACATAGCGACCCTTGACACCCTTGACGGCGAACGGACGGCCATCGTAGGTCTCGATGTACTCGAGGTCCTTGCCGATGCCGAGGCCGGCCTGGTTCTCATGGTCGTTGTTGAAGACGGTCTTCACGTTCTGGATGAAATCCGGATCGTCGGAGATCTGGATCACCACATCGCGATAAACCCGGGGCTCGCTGTGGAAGTGCCACACGACCACCGCCCAGATCTCGCTGCTCTTGCCGAGATCGATCTGCACCCATTGGACGCCGGGTCCAAGCTCCACATAGCTGCCCTCGGCACCTTCCTTGTCGCCGTCGGTGACCAGGTCGAGGCTGCCGATGACCGGTTCCTTGTCGCTGGAGGTCACCTTTTTCTTGAGGGATAGGTTGGTGCAGCCGGGCGCCACGAAGGTCGGGGGCCGGGGCTTGTCACCGCGGGCGGGCTCGAGGTACGGGGTTTTCAGGTTCTTCGGGGTGCCAACGAACATCGGCTTGGGCACTTTGAATTCGAGCTTCACCATGCCGGCCGGGGCTTCGTCGCCCAGGCTGATCTGGCTGAGAGCGAAGCAGCCAAGCGCCACCATCAATCCATAGGACGCGTATTTCTTCATAAGTCGGTTATTCCTAAACTGCGGTTAACTGTTTTCAACGAACAATCGTCCGGGCATTTAAATCAATTCCCGACCCGGAACGCAATAAATTCCTTTCACGGGACGATACCACCTAGGGTGTATTCGCCCCCGTGGACGCCCGCAGCATTCGGACGGGTTTTTCCGGGGAACCGCCATGGCCGGCTACTTCCCATAGACCTCCACCTCGATGTAGTGGTTCATCTGGTTGGAGGTGTTGCCGTTGCTGTATAGACGCACATAACGGCCTCGGATGCCTTTGACGGGAACCGGGCGGCCGCGGTAGCTCTCGGTGTATTCGAGATCCTTGCCCGCACCGAGACCGGCCTGGTTTTCCTGGTCGTTGTTGAAGATGGTCGTCGCGGTCTTGAAAGAGGAATCGTCCGATATCTGGACCACCACGCCGCGGTAAATGCGCCCCTCGCTATGGAAGTGCCAGAACACCACCGCCCAGACCTCGCAACTCTTGCCAAGGTCAATCTGGACCCATTGGATGCCGGGCCCCAGTTCCACATAGCTTCCCTCGGCACCCTCCCGGTCGCCGTCGGTGACCAGGTCGAGGCTGCCAATGACCGGCTCCTTGTCGCTGGAGATCACCTTCTTCTTGAGGGCCACGTTCGTGCAACCCGGCGGCATGTAGATAGGCGCGCGGGGTGCGTCAAAGCGCGTTTTCTCAAGATGAGGGGTTGAGAGGTTTTTAGGCGTGCCCGTGGTCAACGGCTTGGGCAGGTCGTAATCGAGTTTCACCATGCCGACCGGGGCTTCGTCCGCCCGGCTCGTGAGGCTGAAGGCAAGGCAGGCAAGCACCACCCTCCACCCGCAGGACGCGTGTCTGTTCATAGGTTGGTTCTCCCAAACAACGGACCGCAATTTTACCGATGACTCGTTTCGTTGTCCGGCGCATTCTTTGGCGCCAGGGGCAACGCATTCTTCTGGTCCGGTGGTACGGCTCGGGCGGCGAAAACCGGCGTGGCCGTTGCCTTGTCGCCCAGCATGCGCAGCAGTCCCCGCCGTTTCTCAATGACCAGCGCACCCACTTCGACGTGTGACCGACAATAGGCATTCACTTCCGCGGTCGTCATAACCATGAACGCGGTGGAAAGGGCGTCGGAGAGGGCCGCGGAAGGCGCCAGGGCCCAGGCTGCCAGATGATTGGAAGCCGGCCGGCCGGTGCGCGGGTCCAGGACATGCTGCCCTTTGACCTCGGTTCCGGAACCGCTGAGGGCTGCGCCGCTCAGGAGCACGGTATCGAAACCGGCTTCGCGGTTCCAGTCGCCCGCCACGCCGAGTGGCCAGCCGGGTTGCCCCGTGGAGCCGGCGGCGGTTTCGCCGCCGTGGCCGAGGGCCAGCACCGAACTCGTGCCGCTGTGAAGAAGAACGTCCGGGATTTCCCAGTCGGCGAGAAGTTCCGCAGCCTTGTCGAGAGCGTAACCTTTGCCAATGGCGCCGAGATCCACCTCGACGCCCGCGGTGGGATCCGCCCCGGTGGCGGGACGAATGGTGACGGTGAAATCCTGCGGGTTCAACACCAGCCGGTCCATGCCGGTAAGGGTGCGCGCGGCGGCCAGTTCGTCGTCGGTGACGCGCTGCCAGTTGCCCTTGGCGTCCCGCATCAGGTTCATCAGCGGGCCGACGGTGATGTCGAAAGCACCGCCGGTGTCGGCGTGGACCTGTGCCGCGAGCTGGAGACACTCGAAAACCTCGAGGCACACATGGAGGGATTCGCCCGGCCGGAGACGGTTGATTTGGGCTACATCGCTGACCGGCTGGAAGCGACTGAGCAGTCCATCCAGCCCGTCCACATAGCGAAAGACGGCGGCCGATGCCTGCCGCGCGTAGGTCTCCTCCTGTCCCGCGAC
>CAZAAF010000230.1:0-7474 GCA_964482575.1 uncultured Verrucomicrobiota bacterium
GGCCCCCCCAAGCAGAACCGCCACCGCAACGATTGAAATCAGAATTCGAGTCCGAAATTCCATAACCTCAATTTATCCGACTCCCGCCCGCCCGCCAAGACACGAAAAACAGCCCCGTCCGGTTCACCGCTTACCGCGCCGCCTGCTCCATCCGGTAGAGATGCGTCTTCGTCCGCAAGATGAACGCCCGGCCCGTCACGGCGGGCGACGCCATGAACCCCGCGTCGAGCTGGTTGGTCGCCAGCCGCTCGAAGGTCCGGCCCGGTTTGATCACCGTCGTCTGGCCCTTCTCATTGAAGAAATATATCCGCCCGTCCGCCCGCAACGGCGACGCCGAAAAACTGCCGCCGATCTTCTCCTGCCACACCAGGGCGCCGCTCTTCGCATCGAGGCACGTCAGCGTCCCGCTGCCGTCGTGCAGCATGTAAAGCTCGTCGCCGTTCAGCAGCAGCGACGCTTTCAATGACGCCATCTTCGACACTTTCCACGCCACGTGCGTGGACGTCACATCGCCCGTCCCGTCCGGCCGGATCGCCCAGAGTTCCGGTTTCATGAACCCGGTGCTGGCATACACCAGCCCGTGGCCGAAAAGCGGCCGCGGCACATTGGAAAAACCGGGCACATCGCAAAACCAGAGTTCCCGCCCACTGGCCGGGTCGTGGGCATACACCCGTTTCGCGCCGACATTGATGAGTTGTTCCCGTCCGCCCGCCCGGATCACCTGCGGGGTGCAGTAGGCCTTGCGGAAGTCGGGCCGTTTGTCCTCCAGCGGCGCGGTGCGTTTCACCTTCCACGCGAGGCGGCCCGTGGCCTTGTCGAGCGCCACCAGATACTGCACATCCGTGCCGTCGCAACAGAGAATGAAGTGGTTGCCATGGAGGATGGGCGAACTGCCCGCCCCCTCCTTGTGGTCGAGCTTCAACTCCGTGTTCCGCCAGATCACCTTCGCCGTCGCCGTGTCGAGGCACGCGCTGCCACAGGTGCCGAAGCAGACATACACGCGACCCGGCTCGATCACCGGCGTGGGCGACGCGAAACTGTTCGCCGTGTTCTTCGGCGGCGGCTGCTCGACGTGGAACACTTCCACGTCATGCACCACCCTGCCCGTCCCGAGGTCCACGCCGATCGCGTGCAGCGAATGGCCGTCGTCCAATGCCGTCGTCATCCAGACCTGCCCGCCGAGCACCACCGGCGACGACCACCCTTCGCCCGGAAGGGCCGTCTTCCATCGCACGTTTTCCGTTTCACTCCACGTCAGCGGCAGGCCGGTTGCATCCGAATGTCCGTCGCCCGCCGGCCCGCGGAACTGCGGCCAGTCGTCCGAGGCAATCGCCAGGGCGGCCAGAAGGGGAAATAACAGGAGTTTCTTCATGGTTGTTTCTTGTCAGGAGTTTGAAGGACGAAGCTCACGGGCGCAAACGCTTTCAGGTTTGTGGAAAAGGCGCCTTGCCGGATCGCGATGGGTTTCCCGGCCGGAACCCCGCGCAAATCCACCGGCTGGGCGCCCGTCGCATCCATGCCCGGCGGCAGTTGAACGCGGCACGCGCCGCTCGTGCCGGCATATTCCCAAAGCCGCAACAGCGTGCCGGCACCGTCAGGGTTCGCCCCGAACGCCGTCACGAGCACGCCCTTGCGCGACAGCTCCAGTCCGCGCCGCGCCGGCGGCCACGGGCCGGCGGGACCGTCCCCGGCAACCGCGAGCAATGGGTAGCGTGCCTCCAATGACGGCGTCATGAGCGCCCGCTCGGCGCCCGCGCGGTCGATCGTCCACAGCCGGACGCGCGAGGTCCACGTGCCCTCGTTCCAATACCGGAAATTGGTCGTCCACTGGTTGTTGAACAGGTTGAAATAGACGGTCGGCCGCCGCGGCACGAACTCGGGCGAGTACTTCCAGCAGCCCGGCGTATCGAGGCTCGCGAGCGGATTGTCCAGCGCACAAACCCCGGCACCGCGCCCCTGCGGGTCGGTGACGGTAATGCCGGTGTGAATCGAGAACAGGTTGTGATTCGCGCCGGCGACGATGTCACGCGCCGGGTCAATGATTGAGCCAGGCCGTCCGAGCCGGAATTGCGGCGACTCGACCTTGAACGGCAGACAAATCCAGCCTGCTTCCGGCCAGGGATCCGCGGGCTTGTTGTGGAGCGTGATCTCCAGGTCCACATACGGTTCGGCCGCGTAAAGAATGAGCCGCGTGGTGACGGCATGCGGCAGACCCGGGCTGGCGGCGGCGCGCATCGTCGCCGTGACGGAAACCGGCGTGGTCGCGATACTGAGCGTGCCGTTGACCGGCGAGGCGGCCCGGTAGGGCATCTCGGCGGCGGACGGCAGGTTGGGCTTCCCGAGTTCGGCAGCCGCCCACGTCGCCTTCAACTTGAGATAGCTGTCAACGAATCCCGCCGTATGGCTCGCGTCGAACCGCTCGTACAGATACTGGCCGAATCCCTGCGGCGCGCCGGCGTCCACCAGTTCGCGGCCCGTGCGCTTGTCGATGAGCGAGCGAATCGCACCGTGCGCGGGGTCGAGCACGGCCTTGAAGAACGGACTTTCAAGGGTCGCGCTCTTTTCGTCGGCCTCCAATCGTGAGGGAGGCAACTCGGCCTTGACCGCCACATAGGTGCGGTAACCCATCGCCGGAATATCGCGGGCCACGAACCTCAACTTGCCGCCGCTGCACTCGACCGGTTCCACGTCCCCGCCTCCAACAGGCCGGACCGCAGCGACCGTCAGAAGACCGTTGCAGAGAGACACCGCCGCGAGGCCGTCGCGTTTCCACGGCAGGGGATTGTACACCACGATGCGCTGCCCGTCGGCGCCCGCGCCTTGCGCGAGGGCCTGCAGTTCCTTCTCAAAAACCGGCGCGACCAGGCTGTGAGCCGCTTCGATGTACGCGGTGTGCTCGGCCCACGAATCCTCGAGCCGTTGGAAACGGCCCGCCGCCCGTTCGGTCTTCCAGACATCGCCATAACCCCACTTCGTCTGCTTGCCGTAGGGCGTGATCCAATAAAGCGCACCGCCCCAGGTGTGTTCGCTGTAAAGCAGGCTCTTCTCGTACGCCGCCGCAAGGGTCGCGGCCACGTCCGGCCGCCGAACACCCCAAACGCCGAGTTGCGTGGCGAGCGACTCGCAGATGGCGATAGTCGGACGGGTGTTGCGCGCCAGTTGCGCGCCCGCCGGATCGCACATCGGACCATGAATCCATGTGTCGGGCATGTCACCGCGCACGACCGGCAGTTTCGCCCTTTCGGCCAGAATGGCATCGGCGAAATCCGAGAGCCGGCCGATGCGCACCTTGACGCCCGGGAATTTCTTGGCCGCCTCGTCGAGCAACTTCTTGACCTCGCCAGGCGTTGGCGGGCCGTGATTGTCACCGGTATGAATGAGTGCGAGCCATGTCTTGTAAGGCCATCCATCCGGTGGATTTAATCCACTTCCGTAACCACCAGCACTGTAATATGTTAAAAGACGTGACCCATCAGGGCCTTCCCACCAGAATAACGCAGGCACGCGGGGCGAACTGCACGCCGAATTACAGCCAATATGCAGGAATTCAATACCCGCATGACGCAATATAGTAGGCATAACCCACGTATGGCAAGGCACATCGGTCATCTTGGCGTCGCGTGGCAATGCAAGTCCGAGCGCCCGTGTCAGTCGCGAAGAATAGCCAAGTCCACGCACAAGTTCTTCAGGTTCAAGCATTTCCGTATGTGTCGAAAACGGCAGGCCGTGAACAACAAAACGACCGTCCTTGAGCGCTTGTTCAACGCGCCGTTTGCGATCCGTCGTCTGCTCCGGCCAGTCGAGAATTTGGTGCATCGGCCAACCGGGCACGGTCCATGCAAATTGTTGCGCAGGCGGCAGGTCGCGATTCTGGTCCACCACTTCCAAAGCCTTGTCGATCATCGTCGTCCGGTAACGCGCAACGACATTGCTGGCCATATCCGTGTAACCGATGTCGAAGTGCGTCTTGAACACCACGATGATTTGATCGACCCGGGCGGGTGCCGGGCGAAGCTTGTCGGGTTTGGCATCTGCGGTGAAAGCAGCGGGAGCCAGCGTCAAGACGGCGAGAAGGAGTCCCGTGTGGAGGACGTGTTTCATCGCGGCCGTGTGTTGAAGGTTCATCGTGGCGGTTCTCCGTTCGCGAGCCAGGGTCGTCGCCAGTGTGGCGCAGTTCGCGCGGTTTGACAACCGGAAGCCCGTGACCCAATGGTAGGACACCCCGGCGGCACGCGCCTCCCGCCACTAAGCCATTGCCACAAGCGTCCCATGGGTGTAACTTTCCGGGGAAGGGTTATGACGGCAACAGGTTTTGATCAGGCGTCTTCCGACGCCGGCGTGTTCCTTCCGGAAACTTCCGGGCGGGAGCGGACGGACAGCTACGGGCGTCTGATTCGCTACGTACGCGAGAGCGGCGCATCGGTGGAGACACTCGATGCGGCGGGCGAGCAACGGCTGCGTCAAACGGTGGCCCATTACCGGCGGTTTCTCTCCGACCTGCTGAGCTGGCCGCAATTCCGCCAGAGCGTCCTGATCGAAATGCAATTGCTCAACCTGCGCGCCGGCCGTCGGGGCGTGAGCGCAGAGGAAGCCATCCAGGCGCTCCTGGTGGAACACCAGAAAGACATCCTCCTCGGTGTGCTGGAAAGTTTCACCGGCAACATCACCACCCGCCAGGCGCGGTATATCCTGTTCCAGTTCGGCGCCGAGGACGACATCCCCGCGGCGCGCCGGCGCTGGCTGCTGCCCCACGAATTGGTGGCGCTGTTCGACAAACTCCGGCTGCACATCAAGCGCGATTACCCGCGCTACAAGGCGGCCCAGACCGATTTGTTCTTCGCCCAGGTGCGGCGGGTGTATGACCTCGCGGGCCGGATGACGTCCGGGCCGGACCAGTTTCACGATGCGTTTCAGGAAGGTTGCATGGCCCTGCTCCATGCCATCGACAAGACGGCCAACACCACCGGCTGCCGACTTTCGACCTGCGCCCAGGAATGGATCCGCGGCGCCATCCTCCGTTTCCAGCAGGGCCAGCGCGCCCCCGTGCATGTGCCGGTCAACGCCCTCCCGCGGTTGCGCCTGTCCCAGACGTTGCCGGAACGCGTGCCCCTGGAAGTGGCGCGGGAACGCGCCGGCGAAGCGGATGACGAGCAGTTCGAACATCCCGCGGAGACGATGGCCCGGCGCGAACTCCGTCCGATGCTCACACGGCTTTTCGAATGCCTGACCGAGAAGCAACGGCAGGTCATCACGCTCCGCTACGGTCTCGCGGCCGACGGCGTGGCGCATTCGCTGGAAGAAACCGCGCGGCTCATCGGCATCAGCTTCCAGGAGGTGGACCGGCGCGAAAAGCGGGCCATCGAACGCGTGCAATCCTGCGGCTCGCGCGAGTTGCTGCGCGAACTGGCCCTCTGTCTGGCTTGACGCGTCCGGCGTTTCGTCCTTTCATGGTCCCATGAGCCAGACCCAAGCTCCCTCGCACAAACTCCGCCTCGGTGTGCTCGGTTCCGGCAGCGGCACCAACTGCCAGGCCCTGCTCGACGCCTGCGCACAATCGGATTTCCCCGCCGGGATCGCCGTCATCATCAGCGACGTGGAAAACGCCAAAATCCTCGACCGCGCGCGCCAGGCCGGCATCGAGGCACGCTGGATTGCCCCGGGCAAATTCCGCACAAAGCTCGAGCCGGAGGTGGAACAGCGTTACGTCGCCGCCCTGCGCGAGCACGACGTGGAACTCGTCTGCCTCGCCGGTTTCATGCGTGTGCTGAAGGCCGATTTCCTGAACGCGTTCCCCGGCCGCGTCATCAACATCCATCCCGCGCTGCTGCCGGCGTTCCCCGGCTTGGAGTCGTGGAAACAGGCGCTCGACTACGGCGCGAAGTTCGCCGGCTGCACCGTCCATTTCGTGGACGCCGGCGTGGACAGCGGCCCGATCATCATCCAGGCCGCCGTGCCGGTGCTCGACAACGACACGGCGAAGACGCTGCACGCCCGCATCCAGGTTGAGGAACACCGCATCTACCCCGAAGCGGTGCGCCGGATCGCCGAAGGCCGCCTGCGCCTCGAAGGCCGGCGGGTGCTCTGCCGTGAATAAGAAGAAGCCCGCGCCGCCCAAAGTCCGCCGGCTCTGGGGCTTCAAACCGGTGGAGCGCGTCAAGCCCAGCGTGAAGGTCTATTCGCGCAAACAACTTCAGCCACCGGACGCGGCAAGCGATCCTGCATAGCCGCTCCTGGCTTCCGCCGGTGGACTGACCAACTCCTCGGAAACTTTCAACGTTGAATGTTCAACGTTCAAAGTTGAGCGTTGTTCGCTTGTTCGTTGATGAAACTGACCACCTCCCGGGGACTTTCAACGTTGAACTTTCAACTTCCAACGTTCAACGCCGGCATATGAACGCGGCTCCGAAGCACGACTTGGAGGAGCGGTTGCTCGAATATGCGGCGCGGATCAAGTCCAACCGCTCGTGGATGAAACCGGGGAATTGATCCGTGTCTTTTCCGCGAGCCTGCGAACGGCGGGCAGAAAAACGTCAAACGCTGAACTTCCCATTTCCAACATTGAACATTGAACGTTCAAAGTTGAGCGTTGAGCGTTATCCACCCGCCAGTCGCTGAGCCTTTACACCGCGCGGGAATCGCGCCGCGCACAGCCGCCTCTTATTCCTCCAGCGTTGACAGATCGCCTTCGGGCAGCCCCTGCGCGCGCGCCTTCAGCACGCGCCGCATGATCTTCCCGCTGCGCGTCTTGGGCAGTTGTTTGACGAATGTGATTTTCTCCGGCTTGGCAATCGGCCCCATCTCGTGGCCGACGTGCGCCTTGAGTTCCTCCGCCAGCGCCTCGGTCGGCTCATGGCCGGCCTTGAGCATGACGTACGTGTGGATGGCGTTGCCCTTGATTTCGTGCGGCAGGCCGATGGCCGCAGCTTCCGCCACCGCCGGATGACTCACCAGCGCGCTTTCCACCTCCGCCGTGCCGAGCCGGTAGCCCGACACCTTGAGGACGTCGTCCACGCGGCCGATGATCCAGTAATAACCGTCCGCATCCCTGCGCGCGCTGTCGCCCGTGAAATAAGCGCCGGGATACTTGCTCCAGTACTGCTGGACGTAGCGGTCCGGGTCTTTGTAGATGGTGCGCATCATCGCGGGCCAGGGATTCTTCAACACCAGGAATCCCTCCTCGCCCGTCGCGACCGGTTTGCCGGATTCATCGTAGATGTCCGCTTCGATGCCGGGGAACGGCTTGCTGGCGCTGCCGGGCTTCAACGTCATTGTCGGCAGCGGCGTGATGGCGATCATGCAGGTCTCCGTCTGCCACCACGTATCAATGATCGGGCACTTGCCCTTGCCAATGACGCGGTGATACCAGCGCCATGCCTCGGGATTGATCGGCTCGCCGACGGTACCGAGCAGCCGCAGCAACGAGAGATCGTGGCGGTTGGGCCACGCCTCGCCGAATCGCATGAGGCCGCGGATG
>CAZAAF010000231.1:0-7461 GCA_964482575.1 uncultured Verrucomicrobiota bacterium
TTAACGACCTCGCCATGTGTGGCGCGCGGCCGTTGTACCTCAGCGCGGGTTTCATCCTGGAAGAGGGACTGCCGATGGACAAGCTCTGGCGCGTCGTGCGCTCGATGCAGCGGGCCGCCGAAGCCGCCGGGGTGCAGATCGTCACGGGCGACACCAAGGTGGTGGACAAGGGCAAGGGCGACGGCATGTTCATCAACACCGCCGGGATCGGCGTCCTCGAACACAACCTCGTCATCTCGCCAAAGTCCGTGCAGCCCGGCGATGCCGTGTTGCTCAGCGGCGACATCGGCCGCCACGGCATTGCCATCATGGCCGTGCGCGAAGGGCTGGAGTTCCAGAGCGCCATCGAGAGCGACACCGCGCCGCTGGCCGGTCTGGTGATGCAGCTCCTCGCCGCGGGCGTGGAGATCCATTGCATGCGCGACATCACGCGCGGCGGCATTGCCAGCACGTTCAACGAAATCGCCTCCGCCGCCCGGGTCAATATCGCCCTGGACGAGGCGGTCATTCCCGTGCGCGAGGACGTGCGCGGGGCGTGCGAGATGCTTGGATTTGACCCGTTGTATGTGGCCAACGAAGGTCGGTTTGCCGCGTTTGTGGCCGCGAAAGACGCCGACCGCGCGTTGGCGATCATGCGAGCCCACCCGGTGGCGGGCGAGGCGGCGCTGATTGGCAGAGTCCGGGCGGACCCGGAGGGGTTGGTGACCCTGAAAAGCCGGATTGGCGCCACGCGGATTGTGGACATGCTCAGTGGAGAGCAATTGCCGAGAATTTGCTAGGTTTGACGGGTGATTTCGAGCGTTCGGGGGAGGCAAGAACGCCCGACTTGCACAACCTGCGCAAAGCAATGGCCAACTGAAGCGTAGTGAAGTTTCCCCGGCTAATTTACCGTCCATCATTTCAGCCACGGAGCGGTTTTGACGCTATGGGGCTGAACTCTGGGAGAATAACATGGCTATGAATTTAACAAAGCCGCCGGCTTTGCCGTCCGACGACCGGCGCTGGAAGATCGTCAATGCGACGATGCGGCGGCACGGGTATTCGCCGCACTCGCTGATTGAGGCGCTGCACACGGTTCAGGAGGTTTTCGGGTACCTCGACACCGTGGCCTTGAAGTTTGTGGCGGTCTCCCTGCGCGTGCCGCTCAGCAAGGTCTATGGCGTCGCCACGTTTTACAACTTCTTCACCCTCAAGCCCCAGGGCGAGCATACCTGCGTCGTTTGCATGGGCACCGCCTGCTACATCAAGGGCGCGCCCCAAATCATGGAGGCGATCTCGGAAATTACCAAGATTCAGCCCGGCGAGACGACGGCCGACCGCAAGGTCTCCCTGATTTCCGCGCGTTGCTTCGGCTCGTGCGGGTTGGCCCCGGCAGTGGTGTTTGACGGCGAGGTCGCCGCCAAGGTCACCCCCGCGGTTGCCACGGAGAAGATTCGGAGGTGGATGCAATCATGACGCCTGAAGAACTGCATAAAGTCGCGGAAACCGAACTGGAAGCGCAGAAGCAGATCGAGCACACGCTCTGTGTGTGCACGGCTGCCGGTTGCATTTCCACGCAGTCGGACAAGGTCAAGGAAGCGCTCGAAAAGGAAATCGAGAAGCACGGTCTCAAGGAAAAGTGCAAGGTCAAGGGCGTGGGCTGCATGGGCCTGTGCATGGCCGGACCGCTGGTCTCGGTGGAGAAGACGGGCACGCTCTACCAGTTGGTCAAGGCCGAGGATGCCGCGACCATCGTCGAGAGCCTCGGCAAGCCGTCGATCAAGCGGCTCGAGTGCGACACCAAGCAGCCGTTTTTCGCCCGGCAGAAGAAGATCGTGCTGTAGAACTCCGTCACGGTGTATGCCGAGCGCATCGAGTAATACATCGCCGCCAAGGGCTACGAGGCATTGCTCGAGTCCCTGACGTCCATGAATTCCGCGCAGGTGATCGACCAGGTCACCAAGAGCGGCCTGCGCGGCCGCGGCGGCGCGGGATTCCCCACGGGCCTGAAGTGGGGCACCGTGGCGAAGGCGCGCGGCGACCGCAAGTTCGTCATCTGCAACGCCGACGAGGGCGACCCCGGCGCGTTCATGGATCGCAGCGTGCTGGAGAGCGACCCGCATCGCGTGCTGGAAGGCATGGCCATTGCCGGCTACGCGGTGGGCGCCACCCAGGGCTACATCTACGTGCGCGCGGAGTATCCGCTCGCCGTGAAGCGGCTCAAGGACGCCATCAAGCAGGCGGAGCGCCACGGCCTGCTCGGCAACAGCATCTTCGGCACGAAGTTCAGTTTCACCATCGAGGTCCGGCTGGGCGCCGGCGCCTTCGTCTGCGGCGAGGAAACCGCGCTCATCGCGTCCGTGGAAGGACGCCGCGGCCAGCCCCGTCCGCGTCCGCCGTTCCCGGCCGAGCGCGGCTTGTGGGACTGCCCGACGCTGATCAACAACGTCGAGACGTTCGCGAACATCCCGCCGATCATCCGCAACGGCGGCGAGTGGTTCGCCGGCATCGGCACCGAGAAGGGCAAGGGCACCAAGGTGTTCGCCCTCGCGGGTGCGGTGCAAAACACCGGCCTCATCGAGGTGCCCATGGGCATCACGCTGCGCGAGATCATTTTCGACATCGGCGGCGGCATCCCCAACGGCAAGAAGTTCAAGGCGGTGCAGACCGGCGGCCCCTCCGGCGGCTGCATCCCCGAGCAGTTCCTCGACATGCCCGTCGATTACGACTCGCTGATGAAGGCGGGCTCGATCATGGGCAGCGGCGGCATGATCGTGATGGACGAGACCTCGTGCATGGTGGACGTGGCCAAGTTCTTCATGGAGTTCTGCATGACCGAGAGCTGCGGCAAGTGCGTCCCGTGCCGCGTTGGCACCAAGCAGATGTACCAATTGCTCTGCAAGATCAGTGACGGCCGTGCGACGGAAGCCGACCAGATGATGCTGGAAGAGCTGTGCGACGTCGTCAAGAACACCAGCCTCTGCGGTCTCGGCATGACCGCGCCGAACCCGGTGGTCAGCACGTTGCGGTACTTCCGCGACGAGTTCATGGCGCATATCCACGACCGGCGTTGTCCGGCCGGCGTCTGCAAAATTGGAAAGGAGCAGGTGGCGACCGTATGAACCCTTCAGCCCAGAAAACGCTCAGCGTCAAGACGCTGCAAATCGACGGCAAGGACGTCTCCGCCCGCGAGGACCAGACGATCCTCGAGGTGGCGCGCGAGAACGGGATTTTCATCCCGACCCTGTGCAACCTCGACGGCCTGACGCCCATCGGCGCCTGCCGCCTCTGCCTCATCGAGGTCAAGGGTGCCCGGCGATTGCTGCCGGCGTGCGTCACGCAGGTCCAGGACAACATGGAGGTCTTCACCCAGTCCGAAACGCTGGTGAAGTACCGCCGGATGATCCTCGAGCTGCTCTTTGCGGAACGCAACCACGTCTGCTCGATCTGCGTCTCCAACGGCCACTGCGAATTGCAGGCCATGGCCCAGAAGCTCGGCGCGGACCATATCCGCTACCCGTACCTCTACCCGAAGCTGTCGGTGGACGCCTCGCACGACCGGTTCGCGGTGGACCACAACCGCTGCATCCTCTGCCAGCGCTGCGTGCGCGTGTGCGACGAGATCGAGGGCGCGCATACGTGGGACACCATGGGCCGCGGCACGCTGGCGCAGGTGATCACGGATTTGAACCAGCCGTGGGGCACGTCCGAGACGTGCACGAGCTGCGGCAAGTGCGTGCAGGTCTGTCCGACCGGCACGTTGTTTGAGAAGGGACGCGCCTCGGGCGAGATGGCCAAGCGCGAGTTCCTGCCGTACCTGACTTTGATGCGAGAGGAGCGAGAATGAGCAAAGCACGAATCGCAACGATCTGGCTGGATGGGTGTTCCGGCTGCCACATGTCCTTCCTGGACATCGACGAGCGGCTGCTGGAGCTGGCCGACAAGATTGACCTGGTGTACAGCCCCCTGGTGGACACCAAGGAATACCCGGAGAACGTGGACGTGGTGCTCTGCGAAGGCGCCATCAGCAGCGAGGAGGACCTGCACAAGATCCAGAAGGTCCGCGCGCGCACCAAGATCCTGGTGTCGCTCGGCGACTGCGCGGTGAACTCCAACGTTCCCAGCATGCGCAATCCGTTCGGCGTCGAGGCCGTCTGCCACCGCGCCTACATCGAGAACGCGCAGTTCAACCAGCAGATTCCCAATCAGGTCATCCCGCCGCTGTTGAAGCGGGCGCGGCCGATCCACGAGTGCGTCAAGGTGGACGTGTTCGTGCCGGGCTGCCCGCCGACGGCGGACACCATTTTCTACGTCGTCAGCGAGCTGCTGGCGGAGCGGATGCCCGACACCGCCTCCAAGACGCGGTTTGGCGTATAGGAGAATTTTTATGGGCAAACAGATTGTCATTGATCCGGTCACGCGCATCGAGGGTCACTCGAAAATCACCATCTTCCTGGACGACAAGGGAGAGGTGCAGGACGCGCAGTTTCACGTCACCCAGTTCCGCGGCTTCGAGAAGTTCGCCGAAGGCCGGCCGTTCACGGAAATGCCCGCCCTCACGGCGCGCACCTGCGGCATCTGTCCCGTCAGCCACCTGATGGCCGGGGCGAAGGCCTGCGACGCGCTCATGGCGGTGCAGATCCCGCGCACCGCGACGCACCTGCGCCGCATCATGAACCTCGCGCAGATCGTCCAGTCGCACGCGCTGAGCTTCTTCCACCTCAGCTCGCCCGACCTGCTGCTCGGCATGGACAGCGATCCCGCCAAGCGCAATATCTACGGCGTCCTCGAACAGCACCCGCAGATGGCGCGCGACGGCGTCGCCCTGCGCAAATTCGGCCAGCAGA
Source organism: uncultured Verrucomicrobiota bacterium (assembly GCA_964482575.1). GTDB lineage: Bacteria > Verrucomicrobiota > Verrucomicrobiia > CAIQCK01 > CAIQCK01 > CAIQCK01. Next base: position 4,827 of record CAZAAF010000231.1, read on the forward strand.
TCATCGAGCTGCTCGGCGGCAAACGCATCCACCCCGCGTGGATCGTCGCCGGCGGCGTCGCCGAACCCCTCACCGCGGAGAAGCGCGAGAAAATCCTCGCGGGGATTCCCGAGGCGATGGCCATCATCCAGCGCACCCTCGACTGGTACAAGGGCGCGTTCGAACAGTTCCGCACCGAGATCCGCACGTTCGGCAACTTCCCCAGCATGTTCATGGGGCTGGTCACGCCGCACGAGGAGGACGAGCACAACGCCCTGCTGGAGCACTACGACGGCGTGCTGCGGTTCATCGATGCCAGCGGCAACGTCGTCCTCGACAACGTGGACCCGGCCCGCTACAGCGAGTACATCGCCGAGGCGGTCGAGCCGTTCTCGTATCTCAAGTCGCCCTATTACAAGCCGCTCGGCTACCCGAACGGCATCTACCGCGTCGGTCCGCAGGCGCGGTTGAACATCATCGATCGTCCCGGCACGCCCAAGGCCGACCAGGAGTGGACGGAATTCCGCGCATTGCGGCGCGGCGTCATCCTCAGCTCCTTCCACCAGCACTATGCGCGCCTGGTGGAAATCCTGTACGGCATCGAGAAGATCGAGCAGCTCCTGAACGAGCCGGACATCCTGAGCAAGCACGTCCGCGCCTTCGCCCGGCCGAACAAGCACGAGGGCGTCGGCGTCTCCGAGGCGCCGCGCGGCACGCTCATGCACCACTACAAGATCGACGAGAACGGCCTGATCACGTGGGTGAACATGATCATCGCCACGGGCCACAACAGCCTCGCCATGAACCGTGGCGTGGCGCAGGTGGCCAAGCATTACGTCAAGGGCAGCAAGCTCAAGGAAGGCGCGCTCAACCGCGTCGAGGCCGTCATCCGTTGCTACGACCCCTGCCTGAGCTGTTCCACGCACGCTCTCGGCCAGATGCCGTTGCGCGTCGAGCTGGTTGGCCCCGGCGGCGAGATGCTCGACCACGCCCAGCGCGGCTGACGACCGTCATCCACTCAACAACGATGGAGCACGCCCCCCGGGGCGCGCTCTTTTCGTTTGCACGAACCGCGCGCCGGAAGTTGCTCCGGCTCATGAAGCCTCGTAGCCGGCCGCCGCGAAAGAAAATCGTAGCCCGCGACTCCGTCGCGGGAATGAGGATGAAATCCCGCCACGGAGTGGCGGGCTACGATGGCATCTCTGCGCCGAAAGGGCGGTTTCTAAACGCCGGGACGCCGGGAGCGCAGGGGAACGCGGCGAGGGACTAGCCGAACGGCGCACCGGCCTTTGTCCAGCCTCGCAAAGAGTATGGGACTGACTCCTTATTTCGCGCATCCCACACCAACGCCGCTCACGGTGCCGCTGACAACGGCCATCGCCGCGCCTGCGAGCATGTGTTTGATGGGATCGTTCATAGGTCGTTGCTCAAGCTGCTACGGTGCCGTCACTTCCTCCCGGCCACTCAGGTTCTTCAAGAGATTGTGCTTTGGATCAAACTCAATGTTTCGTGTTCCATCGGGATTTAGATAATAGTTAAATCGAACACACGCGTTTTTTGCCCCATAGCCAACAATTTCGATGTCGTCATAAATTTTGCCATACATCGCCTGTGTTACTCTTCCGTCTTTCACGATTGACCGAACACGAAAAAAGAAACATCGATCAGGCTTTTGGTCGTTGTATATGGGTCGGTTCTGACTAAAACCGACCGCAGCAACCCACTTATCGGTAAAGTGTTCAAATGGTGCCTCACGCGGGAGGCGTAGCACGCTCCCCGGGGCGTCCGACGGCCCGGCTTCTTGAATGCCATCCCCAGCATTGGAAAGTGTTAGAGTCAATCTTACATCGTAGTTTTTTAAGTCAACGAGTTCTCTCTTCAACAGGAAAATGAAATCCGAGGTCGTGCCCCTACCGTAAGGCACAACCCAATCACTTTCTACCAAATCAAAACCGATGGCTTTGTTGTCGACCGGAACGACAATCTCGGCTCTCCTTGCATACATAGGCGCCGGCGTGCCGATCTTTCTCAACACAACCTCCTTGGTAGAATTCCAAGGCAGCCACTGGCTGTTTTGGACATTTGTAAAACCAAATCCACCTCTGGACGTGTAATACCCCTCTTTATCCACGTGGAACCCACCAAGACCGTCCGTTTCAGCCGTTGCCGTGAACAAGCCTGCTGAATTACTGACCCCACGGACAGCAGATTCCAAGCCCTTCGCATGCGGGTTGTTGAAACCAACGCCGATTGTTGCCCCGGCAATCGGACTTCCTTCTTCGGTAGTCACCTTCACTGTCACCTGTCCCCGAGGCAAATCAGCGCACGATACCAACAAGCAGGACGACAGCAGGAAAACGTGTTCAATCAACCATGCAGTCTTCTTCATCACTTGAGTCCTCCTTTTCTGACAGACTTCTTGTAAACCTTATGAACATTCGGATACGCCACGTCCCAAAATCACTATGGAAATAGGGGGCAGTCCTGTCATTTTTAACATCTCATGCCCGCATCTCCTTGTGCTGGCCCGATTCTACGCTCCCGGAAGGCCATTGCCAGTGCAAACGGGACGGGTCACCACCGGTTTCATTCTTTTCGTTTGGACGAACGGCGCGTCGGGAGATACTACGACTCATGAAACCTCGTAGCCCGCGAC
>CAZAAF010000232.1:0-7206 GCA_964482575.1 uncultured Verrucomicrobiota bacterium
AGTTCCTACGCGCAGAGCCGCAGGCCGCGCATCGTGCCGACGCCGCGCTGGGCGCCGCGTTGTCGGGAATCCAGGCGGGCCGGGGTGGATTGGTGCGAATGGCCATCGCATGCCTGGAGCCGCTATCGGCACAGGCGCGTGTCTCTTTTGCCGGCGTGACAGGACGCGTGAGTGAGAAGCGCGCGTGGCTGTCCCGGGAAACACTGCAGGCGGCCCCCTCCGCGACCGGGGCGCAGGAGAATCCGAACGTTGCGAACGGGGGGCTCGAAATCCGGCTATTGCAGCCATCCGATGCTTCAGGGATCGGAAAACTGTTGTTGGACGACCGTCATTTTGTGCGGCTCGGCACGAACGGGACGCACGTGCTATGGACGTCTGCGTCGGTTGTGGAAAAGCGGAACAACGCGTCTTCAATGTCAGCGGCCATCCTGACGGACAGTGTGGTTGTTTTTGCCGGGAATCAACTGGTGGCGCTTGACGGGGATACGGGCAAACTGCTTTGGATGGAGCGCGGGGTGAAACTGGGCGGTTCCACGCAGGGCGCCGCCGCGGAGTGGGTTGTTTGGAATGGACGCGGCCCGGGCGTCGGGCGTGTCCTTTCGAGCGGCCGGATCACGGCAACGGGTTTGCGGACGTGGTTTTTGCAAGGGGAGCAGTTGTTGCGGGTGGATGCCACGGGTTGGTTGATGTCGCCCTCACCGCGTACCGGCAAGCCTGTCTGGTCGGTCCGGCTGACGGAGCCTTTCAATATATGGGGAAATGCGTCCGTGCAGGTGTCGGGCCGTTACATCGTGCTGACCGCCGCTACAGTCGAGCGGGCGGCGGAGTCTCTTTCCAACGCGCCGATGATTTTCGGTCCGGCGCCCTTCACCACGGTCGCGGACAGTCCGGGAGATTTTCGCGTGGCGGTGTTGGACGCCTGGCGTGGCCGGTTGCTAGCAGTCTGGTCGGTTCCGAAGGAGTGGCAGGAGTTTTCGGTGGGACCGGATGGCCGGGTGCGGCTGGTTGAGCGTGCAGACCCGAAGAAAGACAAGCCCCGGTAGCGGCCGGCGCCCGTCCTTGCTCCCGGACCGGTGGTTCTGTGGCGTCAGGGCGTCGCCGACTGGATCTGCACGCGGACCTTGAATTCTCCGTTGCCGTAGTTCGATCCGCTGTCGTGAGTGGCGATGCCCAGGAACAACTCGCCGTCAGTTTCAACCTTGTCGTTGTAGCGCTCGCCTACTTTGAACAAGGGTCCGTTCGCGTTGATGCGTCCGAGCAAGGCCCCAATCTGGAAATTATCATTCCAAGCGCCATAGTTGGAACTGCCTTCGGGAGTGAACTGCGTACCGCCATAGTTGCGATAGCTGACGTTGCCGCTGGCGTTAATGACGAGCCGGTCGCCGCGTTTGATGCGGATGCCGGTGGCAATCATGCGGTTGGCGGTGGCCCGGGCGGGTACGGCCACCGTGCGCGCAATCATCTGTGGCTCGGCCAGCGACAGGGTGGCCAGGTCCTTCTTGGCTACCTTGAGCTGGCCGAACTTGGTGGCGATGGCCAGGGTGTCGAATTTGACTGCGCCAACGATGGTGAACGTCGGTGTCACAACTTCATCGTCTTCAGTGGGAATGTCCGCTTCGTCATCAATAGCGCCCATGTCCTCGATCAGCTTGTTGGCACGCTCCTTGACTTCGGCATCGTCCGAGTACGACGCCTTGCGCAGTTCCGTGTAGGCCATTCGTCCGAGCTTGGCCAGTTCGGCGGTCGCGGCGTCACGGGCGGCAAAGTCCTTGCTGCCCAGGTCTGCAATGTACCTGTCGATTTTGGACTTCAACTCACGGTCGGACTTCTTCCCAATGCGGATTCGAACGACGTCATCCAACGGGACGGTCAGGGTGCCGTAGATCGTGCCGACCTCGACACTCTTGATGTCGAGCTTGCCGGTAATCTGCGTGGCGTCGCGGAGGGTGAAGTGGGCGGCTTCCGAGCGCTTGAAACCGGTGGTGGCCAGGGCCGTGGCCGTCTCGGCACCCGCGGCGGAGTCCAATCCGCCGAGGAGCGCCGTAATCGCTGCAACAGGGAGGAACCATTTCATGGGTGCCATCATACTGTCGCACGCGCGTTAATCAAGCCGGGTTCTGCGTCGGGAGGCGGGTCAGGGTTTGAACGGTCGGATCTCGCTGCCGTTACGTTTGGGAGGGGACCCGCCGACATGGCGGACAATCAGGGGCTCGCCACTGGCATTGAGCCGGATGAAGAGAAGCTTGCCGCTGAACTCGATGGTTCCGAATTTGCCGGCGGCAAGACTCTTGGGCCTGGCGGTTGTGTCGAGAATGGTTTCGGCACGCAAATCGTTGACATAGATATCCGCGCCCGCGCGCGTGCCGATTTTTAGCGCGCACACTTGCGTGCGGGGCACCAGTTGCCCTGTGGCATCCTTCACGGCGACACGCTGCGCGGCAATATCCGGGGTGTCGCTCGGCAGTGCCGGCACCAAGAGGGTTTCAATGACTTGCGGCGCCGGGCCGCGCCGGCGGACTATGGTACAGGGCGCGGGGTCCACTTTCTGGTATCCCGGTGAGAACCAGCCCTGGCGCGCGCTGTAGGGGTCCGGCGAAGGACGTGTCGAACCGCGCACAACCTCCACCTCGACATCCCCGTCCACCGGGTAGATGGCGAGGTTGGGGCGGTCGGCGTTGCTGCTGTAGCTGACCCGGATGGCAGGATCGGCCTCGATGTTGTTGGGCGGCAGCCAGTGGAACAACGCTTCATAGGTATGATTGCCGCGGCCACTGAGAAGGTCGTGCAGGATCCAGTAATCGGGTTTGACATAGAAAATCTCGCGTCGGTGAACCACGTCGGTTGAGTTGGTGGGTCCCCAGCCATCCTCATAAACACCGGAGACAAAATCGAAAGCGGCGTCAGTGATCCAGTTGCCGTCGAGCGGACGTTGGGTTGTCCACGATGCAGGCCGGGCACGTCGATTCTGGCCAAGGCCATCCACCAGGACGGTATTGTGGGCCGCTGTACTGGCGAAATAATCGCGCCAGAAATCGAGGGAGTGACTGTAAACGCCCATGTCGTCAAGCAGATGGCTGCCGAAGCCGTACAGCACAAAACTCAGCTTGTCCTCATGCTGGCGTTCGGTGCCCAAGGGCCCGGTGCGGAAGGCCATGGCCAGATCGGTACGGTGCCATCCTGCGCCGGGTGGCGGACTTGTGCTCTGGGTGGTGGTGTTGGTTCGCCCCCAGCCGCGCATGACATAAACGCCCGCCCATGGCTCGGCGGTGGAACTTCGGGCAGGCGGTTCTCCTTCGCGGCCAAGGGTGATCATGTAGCGCAGTTGTTGCCGGCGGTTTTCGCCTTTCTCCGGGGGGTAATAGGCCAGGGCGCGTTCCAGGTCGGGTGCCACATAAGCCGGCGCCCATGTGCCGCTGAAGGCGGGCACCGTGCCGTTGGGGAGCATGATGCCAGCCTGATACTCCACGGCACGCGCCAGGGCATCACGCACATTGTACCGCAACGGCATGGAGTTCATTGTGGCGAGCGCCGTCATGTTTCGCAGCGCGGCCACCGCAAGACTCTGATAGCCGGGCACCAGTTCTTTCAACGCCCCATCGGGGTACATTTCCTGGTCGATGAACCGGTCGGTTTCATCCAGCGCCCATTGGCGCCACTGGGCGGCATTGCGCAATTCGGGGAAATAGGTGGCCACAGCGTGGATCGCCTCCAATTGGACCAGCCGTCGGTTGGCCTCTTCGGGATTCCGGATGGTGAAACGCATTCTTTGCAGGATCGCTTTGAAATACATCCCCAGCGCCTCCGGCGTCATGGAAGGCGATTGCAGGAAGTAATTCAGTCCGTAAATCCACATGGGAATCGAATACGCGGCGGTGAGCCGGCGCCACGGCGAGGGGGTTGCCTGTTCGCTGAAAACCAGTGCGGGAGGGTTGCGGGTGGTCCAGTCAAGAACCTCGGCCACCCACTCGCGCGCATACGATTCGTCGCCAGTGGCCCGATAGGCCGGGCCCAGCGTGTCGCGCCACCAGGTAAAGCGGTTGATATAAAGAACGAGTGGCACTTGATAATCGTACGAGCCGTCGGCCAGTTTTGCCGGCAGATACTGCCAGTCAATGGGGCCGGGAAAACGGATGACGGCGCTGGCGGTTTTGAATTGGTGGGCGACGATGTCGTTGGCGGCTGCCATCAGGGCTGCGGTGGCCTTGTGGGTTTGCGGCGCGGCTTTTTCCCACCCGTTCAGGAACCAGACAGGTGAGCGGCGCTGCCGGAAATGGGCGAGCAGGGCGCTTTTGGCGGCAGAAAAGTTGTTGGCCTCAACAGCGGTCTTGACGGCGGCCAGCTCCGGCCGGTCGAGGGCGAACGATGCAAACAACTCGCGATCATTTTCCACGGGCACGCACGGCGCCAGTTCTTGCGGTGATATCGCGAGGACTGTGAGCGTGCTGGCGAACCAGAACGCCATGAGATGTTTGTAATTCATGGGTGAGCGAAGTGTAGGCATCGGGCCGGTGGTTTGCAACCTGCGGAACAGGGCCCGGGTTTGGATTGACAGGCAACAGGTGGTTTGTGATGATGCGTCTGTGAAATGCGGGAACCACATTTGGGGAACGATCGTGGTCCTGACCCTGGCGATCATTGGTGTCGTGGCGGGTTGGAACGTGATCAGCAATCATCAGGCGAAAATTGAAGTCCGGCAGCGACGGATCATCAATATTGACGCGGATATTGCCAGTGCCTTGGAGAAGGCGAGGGAAGTGATCAGCAAGCGCATGCCGGATGCAGTAACGCAAACACTGCCCGCCGGAACCCAAGTAATGGATGCCAGGGTTGTGAGCGAGGTAATGGCGGGCAAACGACGAGCTTTCGATTTGTGCTACGAGAGCGTCTCTGAGTGGAATAACCAGAGACAGCGGACCGAAGCTGTCATTTTTGATCTTCTCGACCACCAAAGCCTGTATGCCGTCCTGACCGTGGCGTGCGCCGTGGTCGGACTGTACGCGGCCTTCGCGCTTCAGCGAACCAGTTGATCGTTGGGGTGGGGTGGAAGTGAAGGAAGGTCAAGGCGCGCCGTCACATAAGGGACAGCCGATCTTCGTCAGGACAAAGTCCCCGTCCTTGACCAGCCCCACACCGGGCGCGTAAATCCTTTCTACGACGTCGTTGTTTAGGCTGCAGGATTCACGTGTGCGCAGACAACGTTCAAACGTCCGACGGGGGGTGGTGACGTCCTCGGCAAGGCCGAGAATCTCGGTGCGATCCATGGCGACTCCCGGAGCAGTCCCGTGATAATACCTGTCTCCCAGGGAGGGGCGTCCGGGCATCAGCAAGCCCAACCTGGCTCCGTGGACGCCAGCCATCCATGATTGGCGCCGTCCGACCGGCTTGTCGTTGATGAAGATTTCCTGTTCTTTGCCAAAGCCATAGACATCCCCGGTGATTGTGCTGATCGCGCAGTATTCTCTGGAAACCGCGGTCAGCTTGCCGTCGTGAGTCTCGCGCGTTTCAACAACCCGTGTCTTCACTCCATCTACCACCCGGGTTTCCGCCAGGACGCTGAGAAGACGCTGGTCCTTGCCGTGCTGCAAACAAAGGCGATAGCCGGGCCACAGGAAGAAGAAAGGGTTCTTTCCCGCCTCCGACAGCTCGCTTTTGTCGGGGGAAAAGGAATCACACCAGGGACGTTCGGTCTCTATTTTCTCGCTGGCGGCGGCCAGTGTCAGCGCGAGGCCCATCAGTCCAGCCGTGAGCGAAGATCGCGTGAGATGCCTTCGAGAGGTCAACGGTAGAAGGTTCACAGGACGCACAGTACACGATCCGCCGGCGAGGCGCTAGCGCGGTGGTGGTGGACGTGCGACCAGCCGCCGGACGATTTCCAAGGACGCGAGCACGCATAACACCACGGTCAACGCGATGGCCACCGGCCATTGGAACCACTCCTGCCAGATGCCGGTGATGAGAATTCCCAGATAGGACAGCAGGATGATCAGGCTTTGTTTCAGGCGCCAGGCCGCGGGGAGGGTGCGCCAGATTCGGCGCAAGGATTGTTCCGCGCCGACGTTCATTGCAATGCGCCGGCTGCAGCTCTCCATCATGGAACGCACACATTTGGCCGCCATGAGGGTGATGCCTTTGCATGTGGGGGCGAACATGCACACCGTTGCCATTTCCGATTTGAAGTCCCCAAAACGGGTCTTGAAGATTGAATCCCCGGTGCCGAAGTCGAGTTCCCGGACCCCCTGCCTGCAGAGGTCGTTGATCATGTGCAGGAAAAGAACCACGCCCGGGTCAAACTGTTTGTACTCCTGAAGATAGCCAGTGGTATCCAGACGACAGGAACCCTTGTACAGTATGCCGATCCAGAAGGCAATCGGGCGCGGACCGATGTACAGCACATAACCCCGCAGCCAGCCCTGGCGTGCGGCGAGTTCCAGAAAACTCTTTTCCCCTTCGGATGATCGAAAACTACCGCCGCGGCGATACTGGTAAGTCTGGCGCGCGACCTCGTCGGTTGCCGCGGCCAGTTCCTCCACATCACCAGGTTGGGTGAAATTCCGGAACTGAATCTTGCCTGGAAAAGCCGCCTCCAGGTCGCGTTGGTGATGACGAAACAGCTTGCGGTGACGCGAGGAGATGCGTTGCAGGAACTCGTCCAGGGAGGCGGAAAGGTGACCCCGCCAGTGGACTTCATGTTTCACGCCGTGTTCGCGACACCAAAAAGGCGGGGTGGACAGCACCGCCTTGTAAAGAGGCGAGCCGCGTTCCACGCCGCCAAACAGCGCCAGATCGAATTCGCCGCGGCGAAGGGCCTGCCAGATCTCCGTGACCAATGGGTTGCAAGTGGCTGACGTTTCGTCGCCCATGAAACCGCCGCTGGGGATCACCAGGGCGGACACTGGTGATCGGGAGCCGGTTGGGTGTCGCAGCCAGAATCGCCAGGGACGTCTTTCCACACGCCCGGCCAGCAGGGTTTGAGCGGCGCCCGGAACAGAGGATGCCAGCACATGGGGCCGAAGAAACCCTGGGCGTTTGGAAACAATCTGCTGAATGAAATCAATGTCCGCGTCGCAATGCCGGCAGATCGCCTTCCAGAGGGGGCGCAGGGATTCAATGGCTTCGAGTGAACCAAGGGTGGAAACGGAGGAACGCACGGACGACGGAGAAGGAGAGGGAGCCGTGCCCTCAACGGGGACTGTGGATGCTGGCGGC
>CAZAAF010000232.1:7216-7451 GCA_964482575.1 uncultured Verrucomicrobiota bacterium
AGGGGCCGCACCAAAGCCACCGCATTGCGTCCGGTCCGGGCTTTGCGACGACTGCGACAACGCGGTGCAAGCCCCGACAATGGCTACATCTTTGGTTTTTTCACTGCCTTGTGCAAAATCTGGATTGATGCCGCCACCGTCAATGCAGCGGTCATCAGCGCGCCCTCGGGCCATTTGAGCCAGCCCTCGTATGTTCCCAGCAAGATGACCGCCAAGCACATGACCGCGACCTCTG
>CAZAAF010000233.1:0-7445 GCA_964482575.1 uncultured Verrucomicrobiota bacterium
CACTAGGACGGTGTAGATATCCAAGTACACAGTAAAATAAAAAAAATCCCGGGTCTTCTTCCCGTCCACTTTTTGTGGGGCCGAGGTGGGTGACAAGGCCACGGCCAGCGGGGCTTGGGTGCCCTGCACCAGAACCCGTACACTGTGAGCCGGGTGGACGTGGCACATCTGTTCCCACTGCTGGTGCGTGGGCCGTTGGTCGGGATCGATCAGGCGGATCATGAACTCTCCGCGTTGTTCGCCGCGATCTTCTGACAAATCGTCCCGAGTCCACGTCTTGCCGCTGTCCTTGCTGAAAAACGAGTGGTCGGTGGTGGCGTTCTCGTCGATCATCACCTGATACCATTCACGTTGCGCGCTGGGCTGTCCCTCGACGCGCAGCAGGATCTCGTTGTCGCCAGCCACCAGGGAGCCGGCGGGCAGCGGGACCGTGATCGTCCCGTGCAAATCATCCGTCGGCACCGTCGCCACATCCCGGCCGTTCATGCTGACCACGAGCCGGATCAACTTTTGCTTCGTCGCCACGGAGCCGACGATCTCCAGCGTCGGTTTCGCCAGCGCGGACGGGTTGGACACGCGGAGCGTTTTCCGGATGCGCCATGCCGTGTGAGCCAGATAACTGCGCGCCTCGGACGACTGGTCGTCGTCGCTGATCACATTATCTGGCTTGTCATACGAGAAATCGTAGTTCAACAAATGCACTTCGCGCAGGTTCTTGCCGGGCTGCGCCAGGACGTTGACGGACAGTTTGCCCGTCGGGTTTTGCACGCGGATGCCGGACGCCGGCAGCAGGCGTGTCACCAGGGTGCTCAGGGCCACGCTCTTGGCGGCCGTCAAGTCATTGGTGGCCATGAGGACGCGACCGTTGCCGATCTTGAACCCGTCTTCGGCGACCGCACCGTCACCGCCGGCCCGCAACGCCTGCAAGCTGCGGCTGGATTGCGGTTCGCCCCGTTCGTCGGTTACTCCACATTCGCTCCCGAGCACGATGCGTCCGCCCTTCTTCACGTACTCCAGCAATGCCGCGGCGCCCAGTTCGCCCAGCGCGCGCACGCCGGTGGCCACAATGACCTTGTAGCGTCGCAACAGTTTTGGGTTCAGGTCGCGCTCCAGGATTACTTCATAGGGGATGCCTGAGCGATTGAGTTTCTCCGCCATCTTCGCCCACTGTCGGTACGCGTTGACAAACAAATCCGTCGGCACGGAATGCAGGATGGCCACCTCCGCTCCCGGTTCGGCGTTCAGGTAGAGCGCGCGATGTTTCTCCAGGAAATCGTAATAACGATTCATCGTCTGGTGGATGTTGATGTTGAACGGGTCCTTCGTGTCCACGATTGGCAGCGACGGGAACAGGTTGTAATTGGCCACATAGGTCGCGTCACACGCCGCGCCCTCGGCGATGGCGAGCGCGAATTCCTTCGCCAGCGGCGACGCCGGATTGAAGAAATGATGCATGCCTTCGTTCCACACGCGTCGGCCGCGTGCGGCGGCCACGTCGGGTGGCAGATACATCAAGTTGCCGACATTGCGTCCGCGGCCGGCTGCCAGTGCCAGTTTGTAGGCGTAGAGGTTGTCGCCAAAGGGGGGATGGCTGCTCATTTCATAGAACGGCAGATCGGTCACGCCCTCCTCGATGCCGTACATGGGCCACGCGCCCATGCCGCAGGTGTTCGGCACCGACAACAACCGCGGCTTGCACTGGTGGCAATACTCCAGCAGTGCCTTGTGATACGCCGCCTGCGATTTCAGCAGGAACAACCGCGCCGCCCGTCCCGCCTCGGTGGCCGGGTCCACACGCTCTGGCAGGTCCAGCGCGTGGCCGTAGTGCCGTTGTGTGTATTCGTGGAACTTCCCGTTGCACACGGGGCAGTAGCAGACGTTGAACCACGCTTCGTTGTCGAAGAAGATGCCGGCGGGCGCGCGCTTGGTCCGGATCTGATCCACTTTGCCGATGACAAACGCTTTCCACTCGGGACAATTCACGCAACCGTAGCGCCGGACGGGATTGTTGTACGCCAGCACCTCGCTGCCATCGAAGGCTCGCACCACGGCCTGCTTCAACTCCGGGTGCTTGTCATAATCCTTCACCACAAACGTCCGCGAGCAGACATAGACGAGGTCGTGAAGCCCGCCCGAGGCGGCGTGCGCCGCCGTTTCCGGCGAGTCGTAGCTCGCGCCGTGGTCGAGATTCTGCTTCGCGGCGATCATCAGGTCCACGTCAGGCTGCCTGACCCGGCCGTAGTCGAGCGCCCAATGCAGGTTGCCGCGCTGGCACCAGTCCGGGACCGTGTGGTCCACCGTCCACTGGGCCGGGGAGGAGGCTGCCGCCATCAACAGAAGAACCGCGCCGCCAATCAGAGATTTCATGGTGTGCTCCGGGATGTTCTAGAAAGACCGGAGACGGAGGTTATCAAACCCCGCCTGAAGCGGCAACGCGGAACCACCGGTCCGGCGGCTTCCGGATGGTTTTGGGGATGCGGGAAATCCTCGAGAAACGCCCGATTTTGGCCGGTTTCACTTTTTTTGAAAAACCGCTTGCAAAACTGTGAACATCCGTTATGATAAACGCAACTTAGAGACAGTTTTCGACGTGGATTCGGAATTAGTGGTCCGAGAGCCGACCGGCGGCTCGGGAATTCTGATCCGCGTTTTGTCTTTTCTGGGGGAAAGGCACGGTCCATCCAAGGACGTGAACACCTGCCGAAAGCCGCTATGATTGAACCTCAGCGGGTGCCCATGTTTGCCATGTCGAACACCACAACCGACTATAATGGAATGGGTTAAGCCAGCAGGTCGAGAAGGGTGCTGGTGGGGTTGGTTCCGCTGGAACTGGTGATGTTTGTGGTAACGCCGGACAGGTACTGGCTCATGGAATTGTCGGACGGTGGAGGATGCGTTGGCGGACGATGTCCCTGCGCCTGATCGACATTTTGCATGTCTTTTTGGAATACAGCAAACGCTTCCTACGCCGCGATCGGGTCACCGGACTTGAGCGCAGTTTGAATGGATTTGAAGTCCTTGGTGATCTGACTGTCGTTATCGCTGCCAGCGGTATCGGTGTCACCGTCACCGTCACTGTCACTTTGGGAACTGCCCAGCAAGTTCTGCATCCGAGGGTCGTTTTGGATGTCCTTTTGCCAGGCCGTGAACGAGGTTTGGGCGCTGGTTATGTCGCCGAATTCCAGTGCATTTGACAGAGCCTCGGAGTCTTTCGTGCTCTTGCGGATATTGGTGTCGAAACTCGTCTGGTAAGAACTCGTTGCGGACGAAACGGTGCTGACGCTCGTGGGTTTGCCGGGCCTTTCAATTCGGGTTGCTGGGTGTGGACGCCACGCTGGCAACGCCTTATCGGTAGAATCCAGGGGAATTTTTGTTTTTTTCGGAGAGTGCGTGGGCTTGCACGGGTTTTCCTTCGAGACCGGATTTCAACCCCCTGAAAAAGAAAATGGCGGAGAGGTAGGGATTCGAACCCTAGGTAGCTTTTTAAGGCTACAACGGTTTAGCAAACCGCCCCTTTCGGCCACTCAGGCACCTCTCCGCAAATCGAAAATGGACTGTTTTCGACGGCCGGTGAAAACAACACGCGTACAAAACCGCCGGCAAAGAACAAGCCCAAAGACGACTCGAACCTTTACGCGAAAAGGTCGTGCGGCTCAACATAAAAGAACCGGAAATTTATTGTTATTTGTGGCCCCGACCAGGAGGCAATTGAAAACCGCGGCGGGAAGGAGGTCAAGGAGGACAGGTCAGGGATGAGACCGGGATAATGGAGAGAGCGCAGTCTTCCTTGCCCTGGGTGTAAACGACGTAGAGCCTGCCCTCGTGTTCAATCGCCGCGGGATAGGACCACTCGGTCGGGCCGCCGATGTGCGTTTTTCGGCCATCCGATGAGCCGAGCAGACGGCGCAGGGGCGTTTGCTGATGCCGGATTTTCCAGATGTTGCAAAACGTATTTCCGCCGGGTGCGGTCACGGCGATGCTCAACAAGGTGCGGCCCTGTTCGAGGTTGTCGGTGATGAGGTATTGTTGGCCGGTGCTAAGCCGACCACACAGGGGTTTGCTGGCGGCCAGAGGAAAGTTGCTCGGACGCAACGGTGTCCAGGTGCGCCCGCAATCCTGGCTGATGGAGGCCGGGGCGGTCTTGTCGCCCTTGGGCCGGCAGATGGCCACCAGTGTCTCTCCCCGCTCGAACAGGGTGGTTTCCGGGAACATCAACTCGAGGGTCGTGGGACGTGGCAGTTGCACGACCTCCCATTGGGTGAAGTCATCGCTCCGGCTGATGGCAACGGCCGCCTCGCACCAGCCAAGTTCGCCGCCCATGATCCAGTTGCCATCGCGCATTTTTCGCGGAGGCGTGAACGGGATGAAGCCGGGAATGCGCGCCTGTTGTGGCCGCCACTTCTGCGTGGTTTCGTCGAAGGTGAAGATTTCCGTGTGCGGTTGCTCATTTTTCCAGAGCGTGAAAAACCCCCAGAGCCTGTCCTGATGTTCTTTCAAGACGGGATGGTTGCAGCTTTCGCTGCCGAGTTGTGGGGGCACCATCCACGCCGTGGCGTTGCTCCATGTCAGGCCGCCGTCACGGCTGGTGCGACCGCGGAGCCATTCATCCTTCACGTTCGCTTCAAACAGCCGGTGGTTGGCCCAGCCGGCATGGAGGAGTTGATGGTGCCACGCGATGGCGGGTTCGTGGAGGTAATGAAAACCACCGCGTTCCGCGCGCTCGACCTGGACATGGGTGACTGCCCGCAGGTCCGGCATTTCATTGTGCTCGGGGAACGGCGTCTTCGAATCCCACAACGGCAGCAACGTGGTGTTGGCTGCCAGCTCGACTGATGAAACCCGGCTCGTCTTTGCTTCCTTGCCGGCGAGCACGATCACGGCCCACTTGCCGTACTCCAGCACTTCGTCCTTGGCCAGGTGCTTCTGAAACACGGAACAGATGTTCTGTTCTCCATCGAATAACATGAATTCCGGCACGGCCGCCTGCTGGAAACCCCGCCGGAGCAGGGTCTCCGCCAGACTGTCGCGCTGACGGCCGGCGGATGGCGTCAGCAGATAGACCACGCCGGGCTGGCGGCAGATGATGCGCCCGCCTGTGATGTTGCCGCGGATGAAAGGGTTGTTGTGCAACGCAGCCGGGACTTCTTTGGCGCCATAGGTGCGGTCGAGGAACAATCGCGCCTCGGGGATGAGTCTGTCGGTCTGGCCTTCGGAGAACTCGACGGCCGGCGCCGGCCCCGGCAGCAACGGCGCCGTCGCGACTTTGGCTTTGACGGCGGGGTTTGCGCCAGTGGCTTGGTTGACGCGCACCCGCAGGCGCGCCTCGGGAGATGTCAACCGGCCCTGCAACACGTCTGTCTCGCGAAACACGGCCATCAGGATCTCCTTGTCGCGTTGGCGCTCAAAATCATAGATGAGGTAGATCACGCCGTTGGGGGCTTCAACCGCGTCCGGGTAGGATACGTTTCGGCGTTCATCGATCAGCAGGCCGCCGTTCCATGTCTTGCCATCATCTTCGGAGAGGAAGGCGGTCAGGTGCGACCGGCCCTTCGCTCCCGCGGGCGGATGGTGCCGGACGAGCAACAGTTTGCCGCTGGCGAGCCGGCGAATGAAAAAACGCGAGGCCGTGTGCGGAATGGTGGTTGGCGTGACATCCGACCAGGTCTTGCCTCCATCCGTCGATACACTTTCGCCAATGCCGTAACGGGTTCGAACCAGCATCCAGAGCGAGCCGTCGGTGCGTTGCACGATCATGTGTTCATCGCAGTTCCGGTCTTTGGGGTTGGGAACGTTGGCGGAACCGATGAGCGCGAACGTGTTGCCCCGGTCCGTGGAACTCATGACGCGCGCGCTGCCGTTGGTGTGCCACACCGCCGCCGGCATCAACCAGCGCCCGTCAGTGGTGACGGTGGGCTTGTTCATCAGGATGCCTTCGAGAATGCGGCGAGGGGCCGACCATTTTGCCGCGGCGTTGCCGGATTCGGTGGTGTGGATGGCGAGGAGATCGGCGGGGCGCCCGTCGGGGCGTTGCGCCCAGAAGAGCCAGAGTCTGCCCTGGGGATCGTGCCAGAGGCAGGGATCGAACGCACGCACGGGACCGTCGCGGTCGGGGTCGATCACCAGCGCACGCTGCCACGTCTTGCCGTCATCGCCGCTGGTGTCGAGAAGGATGTAGTTGTGCTTGTCCTCGGTGACACCCCCGCCGTACCAGGCGGCCCAGAGCCGGCCGTTGGGGGCGCGCTCGATGGCCGGAATGCCCTGGAACATGCGCACGCCGTCGGCGTATTCCGGGCCGGGTGTGGCGTTCGGCACGGGGAGGACCACGTCCGCCCTGGCCCAGGTGCTGAAGACAAAGATCAGCAACCACGTCGCGAGTTTGTCATGCTTCATGTTCTATTTCCCTTTCGGTCGGGTGGGCACACACGATAACAGGCTCTTGTCGGTGATGACCACAGGGCCATCGTAGGCCGGAATATTCTTGAACACGCAGGTGGTACCGTCGATGACAATGTGATCGGCGGGGATGGCGTGGATTTGGCCGGTGATTAGATCGACCCAGACCGGCGTCTTGAAACGGGCCTTCTGCACGGTCAATTGCGCCTCGATGGCGGTGCATTCATTGGCAGGGACGGCGGTGCCGTCCCAGAAGGTGATGAGGCTCAGGCCGGTGGCCTTGTCGCGATACGCGTACCATGTAAGCGGCTTTCCGCATTGGATGGTGACGGATGTGTTTGGGGCGCGCTCAACGGCGTCATTGAAAACGGAGACGACGTTCTGCACTGCATAATAGGCGGTTTTGACCTTGATGATCGCATTGTTGGAATCGGTCTTGAGCAGGCCGTATCGGGAAATAAAATCCTTGTGATAGCTCAAGTCGGAAATCGTGAACACCGAGGATCGGATGTCGCGCCCCAGATCGCCCAGCATCCGGCGTGCATCCCATTTGGCCTGGGCAAACTCCGTCCAGTCCACGCCATTCAAGGCGAACTGGACTTCCTCCGAAGCGCATCCCGCCTCGCCCTGCCACAGCTTCAACCCAGGTGCCAGGGCGTGGACCTGGGCCTTCAGTTTGTCCACGGGACCGTAGGTCGAGTCGGGATTGGCGCTGTAGTGGTGGTACACAACCCAGGTGAACAGATCGAGCCGGCCCTGTTCCTTGAGGCCTCGGAGGAACCCGAGAATGAACTCCTCATTCGTGCCGGCTGAGACCAGTCCGGCGATACGGGCTTGCGGATCCACGCGTTTGATGATTTGCGCGGTGCGAATATTGAAGGCTGTGGTTTTCTCGAGGGTGTTGCTTTGGGTCAGGTTGGGTTCGTTGTACATCATCCATTCCCGGACGTTTCTGGCGGAATAACGCCTCGCCATGGCCTCGACCCACGTGTCCCAAGCCACCAGCGTTTCCCGGCCTTCCGGCAACCGGCCGCCAGGGCCGAGGGCGGCTT
>CAZAAF010000234.1:0-7417 GCA_964482575.1 uncultured Verrucomicrobiota bacterium
CACCGGCGGGAAGACGATGCCGCCGGAAATCTTCACGGCCCGCAGGCAGATTTCGTACGCGGTGCAGAGGTCCACCCCGAGCGGGTTTTGCAGCCCATGCTCCTCCATCGCCCCGCAGCCCCAGTAGGCGATGGGGGCGCGTTCGAGTTCCGCGTAAAATTCCTCCGGGCGAAGGTCCTCGTACTTGTGCGATTGCAGGCGTCCGGGGTTGACCGGGGCGGCCAGCGCAGACGCGGGCAGCGCAGCGCCAGTGAGTTGAAGGAAACGCCGACGGGAGAAACGAGGTGCGCGAGACATGATGATTCCTTTATTTAGGATGAGCGATTGATCAAATGCGAATGAAAGTTCCCTTGCGATACAGGTAGCCGAGCAGGAGCCACAGGACGGCGAGTGTGCCTGCGGCGAGGATCGTGTCGTGCCAGACCCCGTCGTACAGTTTCAGCCCGCCGAGAAATGCCTCCGCCACGCGTCGGAAGGCGGAGTTGCAGAGCTGCCACGCCATGTAGGCGAAGATTGAGTTCGCCCCGATGGCCATGAACGGCACGGCCCAGCGGCGATGGCCGCGCATGTCGATGATGTAGTAACAAAGCGCCAGCAACAGGTAGCTGAAGCCGCCCGCGTAGAGCGCGTAGGAACTCGTCCAGCGCACCTTGATGATCGGGAACCAGACGGGCCACTGGCTCCAGGCCCCGGGAAACCATTCGGTGAGCCAGCCGCTCCAGAGGACACCGGCGGCGAGGCACGAGACGCCGAGCACCGCGAGCCAACGCAGTTTCTTCCACGCATTCAGGCCCGAGCGGAGCAGGTGGCCGGCGAACACGCCGAGCATGGCCGTGGAAGCGTGGCCGAGAATGCCCACCACCCAGCCGATCTGGTGGCCGCGCCATTTGCCGAAAAGGTATTCCGTCACCCAGTCGCCCGCGTTGCAGCCTTCGCGGAACTGGCCGATCGCATGGCCCGGCCCCGGCACGAACGCCAGCAGCGCCCAATAGCCGAGGAGCATCGCCGCCGTGGCGAGAATCTGGCCGCGCAAACCCAGGTTCAGGAACAACACCGCCGCGACGAAGTAACCCAGCGCCAGCATCTGGAGCACGCTGTAGGTCAGCTCGAATTTCGACGGGTCGAATGTCAGCAGGCTGCCATTGACCATCATCCCCAGCACGATCATCACGGCGACGCGAAAGACGAGATGACCGTAAATGCGGATGCGGCTGTCACCGCGCTGGAGGCGTTTGCCCAACGCGTAGGGAATCGCCACGCCGATCATGAAGAGGAAGAGGGGAAAGATCAGGTCGTAGAAGCGGAAGCCGGCCCACTCCACATGGCTCATTTGCACGGGCACCCACGCGAGCCACGGCTGGCCGTTGGCTTTTGCGACCGCCACCACCGCCTGGCCGCCGCCGACAATCCAGAACATGTCCAGCCCGCGCAAGGCGTCGAGCGACGCCAGCCGGGCGGGCGGGGGAGACGGTGGTTGAGCGGCGCCTGGAGTGGACATGGTTCTCTCGTGGTCCGGCGTGCTACTTCGCTTCCAGCAGCTTCTTCATCGCGGTCATCAGGATTTCCTCCGCCTCGGGCGAGACGCTGGAGGCCCGCGCGCTGGTTTCGTAACCGCCCTCGAGATACGCCCGCGCGGTGCCGATGTAGCCGGGACCGTACTCGCCGTAGGCGGCCATGGCCACGCGCAGGTCCGCCCGCATCCGCTTGGCGGCGAGCTGGTATTCCACAAACAATTCGCCCGGCAGGTGCAGGACGCGCGTGTTGCCGATGCCGAGCAGGGCGATGTCCACTTTGTGCCCGGCCTGGCAGCGCTGCATCCATGCCAGGTAATCGGCGGCGTCCACGGCGAGCTGCGGTTTCTTCGGGTGCGCCAGTTGCTCCCGCAGCGCCGCCTCGTCGAGATGCTTCGCCAGCGGCAGCGCCACCGGCTCCACGCGCCACTGGACGCTCGCCGCGGTGACCGGGAAGAACTTCGTCGCTGCCCACGCCCGTTTCATGCCGTCGGCCAGCCGCTGCGCCAGCGCCACGCGGTTGTCCCACGAGCCGTCGTTGTACTTGCCCGAGGTGATGTTCCCGCCCGCGCCGTTGAAATGGACGTGCAGCGCGGTCGGCACCGCCTGCTGGCGGATGAACCGCGCGATGCCTGGAAAATCCGGGCTGGGGATGCCCATGCGATAGTAGCTCTGCGGATGGCAGGCGTAGTAGCTCAGCGCGGCCACCGCCTCGTCGTCGTTCCAGAAGCTCAACACGGTTACGCGCGGGTCGATCAATCCCTCCGGCTCCGCGCGCAGCTTCGGATCGCGGCACGTCGTCCAACGCGTGGCGCGGATGCGGCCGTCGGGACCGGGAATGCGGCGGTTGGAGGCGACCTCCTTCACGTCGGCCTCGCCCCAGCCGCAACTGTTGATCGGCTGGGCCTTCGGCAGCGCATCCTGCACCGCCGTCGCGGCACGTTGCATGACCTGCCGCACAAAGGTGCCCTCGTAGCGGCCGAGGTCCGTGGCGTGGGCCTCCTTCAACAGCTTCTCGGCGGTGAAATCGCACCCCGGCGCGTCATGCTGGTGCACCACATGCAGTGCGACGCGTTCCCGGGTCGTGTGCGCGGCTTTCGCCAGCGTGTCGCGAAACGCCTCGTGACCCTCGTTGGCGATACCGATCCAGTCCACTGCGCACAACACAATCGGCTCGCCGGTGCCGAGCAGCACGATGCCGCGGCAGCGCAGGGTGAGTTCGTCCACGCGCACGACCGGGTCGTACGCCATCATCGAACCCAGCGGCGGCGTGGCGTCCACATCGAACGTGGCGAGTTTCAACCCGCCGTCCGCCGCGGGGACGGTGGGCGCGAGCAGCAGGCCCGACGCGAGGAGGGCGAGGTGACAGAGAACTTTCCGGAAGACAGTATGTGTGAACATGGTCGTGCTCCGTGACATGGCGTTTCAAACTCCGAGGCCGTCCCATTATGCACAGCCCGGGCCCGCCGTAAACAAACAAGAATGCGCAGGCAAAGGGAGCAGCCGGTAGCCGCCGACGTGAGGAGGCGGGCGAGTGAGAATTCCGTGTGTAGCCGCCGACGCTTGCCACGTTACGCGTGGTCAGGAGGCGGGGAAAGGGGACGCACGTGTGTGCAGGGCGGAAACGTGGATGAGAATCGGTGGGATGTTCGCCACGGATGGAACACGGACGAAACACGGATGGGGAAATGTTGCAGTTCGGGCCATTGCCTGGCGCCGTCCCCGCCGGTAGCCGCCGACGTAAGGAGGCGGGAAAATGGGACGCGCTTGTGCGTGCTTGAACGACATTGCGTTTTCCGCAAGCGCCTCGCGCCAGTCGCTCCGCAGCGGCTTCCGCCTCCTCACGTCGGCGGCTACGGATTGGCTACGGGTGGGTTCCTCTTTTTGTACAAACGGGTCGCGACCCCGCGGAACCTGGCGAGCCTCCGGGCGGGTCGGCGGTTGCGTCTGAAAACCTTTCCGTCCTACTTCCCGGCTTCGCTGCGGATTTGGTAGAGGCGGTAGCCGACCTCGCGGACGCCCGCGATGGTCTCGGGATACGGCGTGTCGCACACATCGAGCAGGCCGTTCTGGAGATTCTCGCCGTCGAACCGCCCCGTGGTCGGCTGTTCGCCGAACTGGTGCCAGTGCGCGCCGACGAAATTGGGGTGGCGCAACGCGGAGGCGATGTAGGCGGCGTAAGCCTTGCCGCGCTCGGTCTGGTTCGCCACCTCGATCAAGCTCGGGTGGAACAGGCCGCGGTCCAGCGCGCCAAAATGAAACTCGCCGACCATCACCGGCTTGTCCACGCCCTCCGGCAGTTTGAACTCGTCCAGCGTGTGACGGTAGATGTTGTAGCTGAGGACGTCGCAGTACTTCGCGCCGATCCGGACCGCGTCCGGCGTGGACCCCGCGAACCGGCAGCCGAGATAGAGCGTGTGGGGCGCGACGGCCTTGAACTCGTCGCGGATGTTCTTGAAGTACGCCTCGGTGATGGCGGCGGTGAACGCGATGCAATCCTCCTTCGAGCCAGCCGTTGGCTTCTGCTGCGACTGGAGCAGGGCCTCCCAGTCGGCGTAGCTGGTCTTCCAGACGGCGTTGAGCCGGGCGATGTCGCCGTACTTCGCCTTGAGCTGGCGGAGCATCTCGATCTTCGCCGGCTGGGTGGCGGGCGATTGCAGCGTCCAGTCGGCAAGCGACGTCTCGCCGCCCCAACTGATCTCGTTGTCCACGAAAAACCCGAAGCACCACGGGTCGTCCAGCTCATCCTTCCGCTGTTCGAGCTGGCGTCGGAACCCGGCGCGGAACTCGGAATGGAACGGGTCCTTGAACTTCCACCAGCCGAGATGCGCCCCATCGATGTCGGGGGATTTGATTTCAAAGCGGTCGCAGTAGGGCGTGCGGCGCTGGAGGCAGATGGCCTTGTCGGAACTGTTGGCGATGGTGTTCATGCCCCAGCTCCGCAGCCGCTGGTGGGCCAGGTCGGCGTAACGCGCGCGCCACTCCGCACCGTACTTGCGGAAGGCGTTGGCGGAGGAGAAGTCGTACGTCCGCTGGATGCCGCGCGCCACGTAATACGGCCAGAGCAGCGCGTCGCGCGTCGTGTAGAACAGCGCGAACGGCGAGTCCGCCTTCGGCAGGCCGGTGAAATAGTCCTCGCGCCCGTCCAGCGGCGTCACCGCCGACGCGGAAGTGACGCGCACCGGCCCGTGCGACCACCAGAGGCAGCCCTCGGGGTCCACCATCCACCATTGGCCGTGGATCTTCTCGACGCGGAACCGGCCGGTGGCCTGCTGGCGCGGTCCCTTCGCCCAGCCGCCGTACGGGTTCCATCCGTCCGGACCGGCATGCGCGGCGATGTCGGCGCGCTCGGCGTCGAGCGCCTGTTTCAGGTCGGCGTCCGAATGCGTCTTGCCGGGCCAGTCCTTGTGCTTGAACTGGCCATAGACATCGATGAACGGGAAGAACTTGTCCGGCGGCAGCAACATCCACGCCGGCACACTCGCGAGCGGCCCGGACTGCGCCGTGATGCGTTTCACCGCCCAGACCCAGTCGAGCTTCGGCTCCTTGATATAGACCGCCACGCCCACCACCTTCGAGGCGTCGAGGTCTGCCGCGACGCCCGTCGTGGCGAACGGCCCGCGCTTCATGCCGGTGAGCCGGCTGTTGATCTCGCGCCCGTACGGCAGCGGCGGCGGCAGCGCGACGGTGTAGGCGGCGGCTTTCTTGCCGCGAATCTTGATGCGGTCCACGAACACGCCCTGCGCCTTGCCCGGGTCGGCGCCGGGATTGTCGAGGCGGAGGGTGAGGGGGAGTTCGCCTTTGCGGTCGGGCAGGGCCAGCTCCAGCGTCACGCGGTTGCATTGGGACAAATCCCACGATCCCTTGATGCGAATCCCCGGATAGCCCGTCCCGCCCTTGGTTTCGACCTGCAGCAGGCCGTCGCGGAGGTCGAAGGTCCCGCCGGCTTGGGAGGTGATCGCCGCTTTCGGTGTCGTGGCGGTGTCGAACAGGACAATCTCATCCGCCATCGTGCCCGTCCAGCCGGCCATCCAACACGCGCACCCGAGTCCAATCCTTGCCAGGGTTTTCATGGCCACCAGTATGCGCGCCGCCCGGGCCGGGGTAAATGGACAAGAATCGCGTCCTTGTGGATGCGGTTAGCGGAGATGGACACAGGGCTTATTGGGCTGGCGCGATCTCGAACCGCAGGCCGCGCAGGGGCGCGCCGTCGGGCTTGACGATGCGCGCGCAGAATTCCCAGCCCAGGTTGTTCTGGGTGATCTTCATCAACAGCGTGTTGCGGCCCTTCTGGAGCTGGATGGCCACGCGGTCCGAAGCCGGTGTCAACGGTCGGGTGGTGTTGTTGGCGTGGACCAGCTCACCGTTGAGCCAGACCTTCACGCCGTCGTCGGAGCCGATGTCGAGCCGCGCGGGCCGGGCCTTGTCGCTCACTACCGCGGTGCGCACGTAGGCGACGCATTGGTCGCCGCCGCCGAGGGCCTTGAGCAGGTCGAACAACCACGGTTTGGAGGTGTCGCTGCCGGGCGGCAGCGCGTGCCAGTGTGCCTGCGCCGCCTCGGCGGTTTCCGGCGGAAAGGGAATGTCGAACAACGCGCGGCAGGTCTTGCCCGCCTGCTTGTAGGGACCGGCCACTTCCCACACCGTGATCGCGCCGGCGTCAGGTTCGAGTTCGGTGAGAGCGGTCTCGGCGGTGCGGCGGGTGTTGGCGTCAGCCGTGGTGCCGAGGAGCCGGGCGAGTTCCACCTTGATGGGGTTGCGGCGCGGCACCGGCGTGTCGTGCGCGATCTGGATGATGGCCGAGGCGGCTTCGGCACCGACGGCAGGATCGGTCAGGTACGGTTCGGCCAGCTTGAGGGCGCCCGGGTCCGGGATGCGGGCCAGTTCCTTCAACCCCAGCCGTTTCTCGTCGGGCCGCGCCGATGCCTTGAGTCCCGCGGCGCACAGTTGCAGGCGCTCGGCTACGGGGCTCGCGTTGGCGCGGGATACGGCGGCCCAGTAGCCGCGCAGGGCGATGACGCGATGGGACAGGTTGGTCGCGCCTTTCGCCAGCACGAGCAGCTCGGGCATGGCGTCGCGCCTTTCGGAGCCGGCCAGCGAACGGATGGCGGTGTCCTGAATGGCAGGATCGGCGTCGTGGGCGGCGATGCGCAGTTCATCGATCGCCGCACTCCCCCCGGCATGGCCCAGGATGCGGAGCAGCGCGCAACGCACCGGCACGGGCGCGCCCAGGATGGCGTTGATCACCGGCGCGGCGCAGGCGTCGCTGTGCTTGCTGCGGGCGCAAAGGGAGAGGAGGGCGTTCTCGATGGCGTCGCGTGCGGCGTCGGTGCTGGCCTTGACGAGCAGGGTCACGAGTCCTGCGGCGACAGTTTCGTCCGCCGTCAGCGCGAGCGACTGCAGCGCGGCGGTGCGCTGCGCCTCGCCGGGCGTTGTCCCGGCGATCTGCAACAGCGTCGGCGCGGCAGACGTTTCCCGCCGGCGGCCGAGCGAGAGAATCAACTCCGTCTGGGCGTCGGGCGTTGCCCGGGCGATGGTGATCAGCATGGACTGCGCGATGTCCCGGCCGCGAAGCCGGTCGAGCGCGGTGCGCGCGGCGTCCCGCTCGACGCCTTTCGAGGCGGCCGCGGCGCTGGCCAGCGGCAGGATGACCGAAACGTCGCCAATCGCGCCCAGCGCGTGGACGGCGGCGATGCGCACCGCATCCGACGGCGATTTCAAGGCGTCGAGGATGGCTGGAACCGATGCGGCGTCTCCGCGGTCGCGCAAGCCGTCGATCACGGACGCCTGGATGTCCGGCGGGAGCGAGGCGAGCGATTCCGCCAACAGCTTCGTCGCGGCCGGACCCGGGATTTGCGCCACGAGTTGCAGCGCGGCGATTCGCTGGAAAGGATCGCTGCCCTGGA
>CAZAAF010000235.1:0-7412 GCA_964482575.1 uncultured Verrucomicrobiota bacterium
GCGGAGAATTTGCCGTCGCGCGCCAGGATCTTGTCGAGCGTTTCGCCGGGAGCCTGTTCCATCGCGAGGCAATGCCGGCCGGTGATTTCCGCAACATCGAGCACGCGCACCAGGGCGGGATGTTGCAAGCGCCGCGACGCGACGGCATCGGAATAAAAGCGGCCCATGAAGCCGGGGTCGCGGTAGAAACGCGAACTGAGCACACGCACGGCAATCCTGGGGGGCGTGCCCGGAGGCGCGTCGGCACGGACGGCGGCGGCATAGACCGTCCCCATCGCCCCGCGACCGAGGGGCTCGGCCAGCTCCATGGCGCGCAACACGCCCTGGCCGCCCACGCCCAAAACTTGACCGTGATGGTTCGACATGACGAAAGCAAAAACCCCGACTCCGGCGTCGGGGTGAAAACTGGCGCCCCCACCGGGAGTCGAACCCGGCTTACTGGATTGAGAATCCAAGGTCCTAGCCGATAGACGATAGGGGCGGCGCTGACGGGTTTTCCCCGCCAACAGCGCCGCGAACCATAGGCAGGTCGCCAGAGGATTTCAACCCCTTTTTCCACGCAGGCGTTTTTTTACATCGGCAGGGTGGATTCCGGTTTCCGGAGGTGATGCCGGCCGCATCGCGTGTCGACCGTATGCCACGTTCCTGACGGCAGATAGACAACTCCGGCCGTCTCCGACCCATTGGACATGGGCAAAACACGGGCTGCCGTGCTATCGTCCTGCCGGTGTCCCGTGACACCCGGAACATACAAGCGAAAGATCACTCATGGACGCTTCTTCGGACACACGCTGGGCGGACTGGTGCAAACGGCTGCAGGCCATTGCCCAGAACGGCCTCACGTTCGCACACGACCATTATGATACCGAGCGTTACCAGGAGGTCCGCCAGATAGCCGCCGAGATGATCGCGGCAGGCTCCGGCCTTGAGACGGCCGCGGTCCTCGGCGTGCTGGAGAAGGAAACGGATTACGCCACGCCCAAGACAGACGTGCGCGGCATCGTCTTTCGCGATGACAAAATCCTCCTCGTGCGCGAGCGATCGGATGGCGGCTGGACCCCGCCGGGCGGCTGGGCGGACGTCGGGGCGTCGCCGGCCGAGAACGTGGTGCGCGAGATTTACGAGGAAGCCGGGTTCACCACCCGCGCGGAGAAACTGCTGGCCGTGTTCGACCGCAGCAAGCACCCGCACACCCCGCCCTTCCCCTTCCACGTCTATAAGCTGTTCATCCTCTGCACCATCACCGGCGGCAAGGAAACAACCAGTTCCGAAACCGACTCGGTGGGATTCTTCGGCGAGACGGAGATTCCCAACCTCTCCATCGGCCGCATCACGCCCGCGCAAATCCACCGGATGTTCGAACACCATCGCCATCCCGATCTGCCCACGGATTTCGATTTGGACGGCAGGACCCTGTGAGGGGTGGCCCGCCACTCCGTGGCGGGCTACGATTCGCGGTCGGGTTGCGGGGAAATTGGTGACGCCGGGCCAGTTGTATGGCAGAGTGGGCGGACGCGGGATCAGTGATCAGTGACCAGTGTTCCGTTGCCAGTGATGGATGACGAATCACCCGTCGCGGATTATTGATGACCCGTTAGCAATAACCCGTTACCAGACACAACCATGTTACGAGCCGGAATCGTCGGGCTGCCCAATGTGGGCAAGTCCACTTTGTTTAACGCCGTCACGCGCACCCACAAGGCGCCGGCGGAGAATTACCCCTTTTGCACCATCGAACCCAACGTCGGCGTGGTCACCGTGCCCGACGCGCGGCTGGACAAGCTGGCGGAGATGTACAAGCCGCACAAGATCACACCCGCGGCGGTGGAGTTCGTGGACATCGCCGGGCTGGTGAAGGACGCGCACAAGGGTGAGGGCCTCGGCAACAAGTTCCTCAGCCACATCCGCGAGGTGGACGCCATCGTACAGGTGGTGCGCTGCTTTGAGGACCCGAATGTCATCCACGTCACCGGCAAGGTGGACCCGATCAGCGACATCGAGACGATCACCACGGAACTGGTGTTCGCGGACATGGACACGCTGGAGCGGCGGGCGCAGGCGCTGGTGAAGAAGATCCACGCGCACGACAAGCTCGCCGACGTGGAAATGGAACTGGTGAAGCGGGTACAGGCGCACCTGAACACCGGCAAGCCCGCCGTGACGTTGGACTTCACGCCGGAGGAGCAGGTCATGGTGAAGGCGTGGTGCCTGCTGACCAGCAAGCCGGAGATTTTCGCGTGCAACGTCGCCGAGAAGGACCTTGCCTCACCCGACGCCAACCCGCACGTCCAGACCGTGCGCGAGTACGCCAAGACCCATCGCGGCACCGAGGCGGTGGTCATCAGCGCCGCCATCGAGTCGGAACTGGTGGACCTCTCGGAGGAGGAAGGCCGCCAGTATCTTGAGAGCGTCGGCGTCAAGGAGAGCGGCGTCGGCCAGCTCATCCGTTCGACGTATCACGTGCTCGGCCTGCGGACGTTCCTGACCGCCGGCGAGAAGGAAGTGCGCGCGTGGACGATCCACGAAGGCTTCTCTGCACCCCAGGCCGCCGGCGTCATCCACACCGACTTCGAGCGCGGTTTCATCTGCGCCGAAACGGTGAAGTACACCGACCTCATAGCCGCCGGCACCTACGCCGCCGCGCGCGAAAAAGGCCAGGTCCGCCAGGAAGGCAAGAGCTACATCGTGCAGGACGGCGATGTGATGCTGTTCCGGTTCAATGTGACGTAGCCGTGCTGGACGGCGTTGAACTGAATCAAACGCCGAGGCAAAAACATTCAGAATCGGGGCGCTTTTGTTTTTTTAAGTGCTCCTGGAGCTCCGATATAATTCGGACAGTTCGATTCTCTCTTCCGAACCGGTCTACTCCAAGCGCAAAGCGCGCCCTACCGCTGGATGGGAAGCTGGTGGGGAACGCTGAGCTGACGGGCGTCGAACTTCATCTCGATGTGCTCCATCACGCTGACGGCGTCCATCGGCTTGAGGGGAAAAGGGTTCACGCTGTTGCCAAGCACGTCGCGCAGGATGAAGGTCACCGCACGGTCGCCGCGCACGACCTGGACCCGGCCCGCCGGCATTTCGCGCACCGCTCCTCCCGCAAGGCTGATCGCGCGCTGGAGCGTCATCCCTTCATTCCACGGGTAGAATCGGCGTTTCCGCACTTCGCCGCCGACCATGATGCAATCGGTCGAGTACGGGCCGAGCACGCGCAGGCGCAGCCCCGAAGCCTCGGGAAGTCCCGCCCGGGCGGGAAACTGGTCGGCCACCATCTGCTGCGTCCGCTTCCGGCACTTGAGCGGCTTGATGCCCTCCGGCTTCCAGAGCGTGTCTTCATCGACGTAGTCGATATAGGTTCGTTCCAGTCCCGGCACGCCGAGGACATCCACCTGCAGCAAATCGCCCGGATGCAAGAATTCCGGCTGACGGCGGCGAAACACCCAGGGGCCGTTGTACGCGGCGATGGTGACCACGCCCGACGCCCGCAGTTCGGGCGTCAGTTCCAGCGGCAACTGGGCGACCACCGGGGCCGTTTCCTGCAGCCGATCCAGCTCGCCCAACTCTTTCACGTCGCCGCCGCAACCGCAAAACATCGCGGCCACAACCGCCGTCATTCCCAGCCAAAATCGTTTCACGCCGTTCCTTTTAAGCCTGTTCCTCCACCGCTGCAAGCTTGGAACCGGGAGACGAAAGTCACCGCCGGCAAGGTTGACCGCCCTCCTCCACCGTCGTTTTCCACCCCGAAAACAGGCATCACGCAACCTGTCGCTGCTTCGCGCGGCGCACCAGTCCAAACACCACGCAGCCCGTGACTACCAGCAGCCACGTGTCCGGCTCGGGGATGACCGTAAACTCCACGGCCAGCGCGTAGTCCTCCCCCAACCCCGCCTCCGCCAGCGAATTGGCGACCACCGCCAGACGGTAGGTGCCGTTGGTGTCCATGTCCGGCATGTAGATGTGCTGGAGACTGCTCGGCACGCCGTCGGAGATGAAGACGTTGGTCCAGACGCCGGGCGAGATCTGCATCTGCAGGTCCAGTTCGAGGTCGCTGAGCAGGTTCTTGTCCACGGTGCCGATGCTGGGGTTGTTGGTGTCGGTATCGAGCGTCAGATCCACGTGCCGATCCCAGACGAGCGTGGCCGTGAGGCCGCTCAACTCGCCGTACCCTTCCAGGCTGGCAAACTTGCCCGCGCCAAAGGTGTAGTAATCCGCCAGACCGACGGTGGTGATCGTGCTCAACGCCCAGAAACGGTTGCCCGACTCGGCATAGGTGAGAAAGGCGTTGGCGGCGTTGACCTCGCCCGCGCCCACGGCGTAGTTGAGCGGGGCCAGGGCCTTGGTCACACCATTGTCATTCACCACCCAGCCCGGCTGCCACGTGGCCTGGGCCACGCCGTTGGAATCCAGCCCGGGAATCTTGGTGGCACTGTTGATGATGACGGCCTTGATCAACTTGTGATCGGAGGAGAGCACCGTCCCCTTGTAGGTAAGGCCGAGCCCCAGCGGCTGGGTCGAGGCGCCGTACAACAACGCGGCGGTGCCCGTCACATGCGGCGCGGCGAAACTGGTGCCATCGGCCGCACCCGCGATGATGGCGTTGGCGTTGTTGGTGATGCCAAAAAAATTCGAGGCGACGTTGATGGCGAGGTCGGACCAGAGTTGCGATCCCGGTGCGACCACGTCCACACCCGAGCGGCCATTGGCCAGGGGCTTCCACGAACTGTACGACGCCACCTGCGGCGACGGCATGCGGCCGGTATCGGTCAATCCGGTGGCGTTGGTATTCACGGTGGTGATCGCGCCCACGGACAGGCCGTTGAAGGAATCCGCCGGCGACCCTAGCAGGCCGGTGGTCTGGCCGTTGTTGCCGGCGGAGATCACCATGAGGGTGTCCGTGTAACGAGCGGTGGTGCCGCCGGTCTTGCCGCGGTACCCGGTGTACTCGTCCATCAGGAGCGAGGTGGCGCTGTTGCCGTCCAACTGCGAGGCGTCCGTCACGTCGCCGCCCCAACTGTTGTTGATCGTCTGCGCGCCAACGGTCCGCGTCAGGTAATAGAGCGAATCGTTGAGGGTGAGGAAGGAGGCCTTGCTGTCCGAACCGTCGAAGATGGCCCCGTAATATTTGGCGCCCGGGGCGACACCCGAAAAGGGAAGCGTGGTGTCGTGGTGTTTGAGGGAGGGGTTGTTCGCCATGATGCCGGCCTCGTTCGGGCCGTGTTACTGCGAGTCCGACGGTTCACCCGTGGCGACGTTGCCGGTGCTGAAATCCTTCACGTCGATGTAGCCATACTGGCCGTAATCGGCATCTCCGTGATTGGGTCCCAACGCGAGGTGGCGGTGACCGTCGAAACCGTCAATGCCGTTGCCATCGCCGTTGCGAACCTCGATCTGGCCCACGATGGCGCCGTACCCGTTGACATAATCCGGGTAGGTATAGGTGAGCCCCTGCCGGACGTACGGGACGGAATAATTGATGGCCCGGGCGGTGACCGGCGCCAGCAGCAAGAGTGCAAGAATGACACGCAATAACTTCATCCACAACCGACCTGAGGCGGGACCCACCTATCCGTTCTGGTTCGGATAGCTGCCCACGACCTTGATGAAGGTGCTGTGCCGTTTCAATTCAGCCATCGCCTTCTGGACGGGAATATCGTCGAAGTGTCCCTGGAGGTCCGCGAAAAAGAAGGCCGCCAGCGGCTTGTCCCGGAACGGACGGGACTCGATGTTGATCAGGTTCACGCTGTACTTGCGAAACGCGGCAAGGTTGTTCTCCAGCGCGCCCACGCGGTTCGCGCAGCAAAAGATGACCGAGGTGAAATCATTGCCCACCCGCGCGGCGGACTTGCGGCCAATCACGAAGAACCGTGCCATGACGTGCGAGGGCGAACTCGATCCCGTCACCGACAGGAGGATTTGCGCGCAGATTTTCAGCGGGCTGCTCATCAGCAGGTCGCACACGTGCGTCGTCACGCCGTCGGTCGAGTCCTCCATCGGGACCACGCCGCAGTCGGCCCGGTTTTTGGCGACCTCGCGGAACACATTCGCCAGCGACGGCTGGTATTTGTAGGTGACGCTGCCGCCGAACTTGTGCCGCGCCGCGCTGTCGGTGAAACTGCCGCGCGTGCCAAAGACGGAAATCACCATGTTCTTCTGCAACGCCAGCGAGGCGCTCATCACCTCGCGCCAGATGGACCGCAGCGAACGGGCGCTCAACGGCCCGCCGTTGTTGGCCATGACGCGCTTGAGGACGTCTTCCTCGCGCTCCGGCGCATAGACTTCCTCGCCCAGACGCCGTTTGATCTTGCCAATCTCCCCGGCCACTTGCGTCCGCTCGTTCAGCAGTTTCACCAGACGCGCATCGAGCGCGTCGATCCGCGTGCGCAGTTTTTCGATGTTCATGCGAAGCTCCTTTTCACCATCCGGCGGAACCCGTGTTCCGCCCGCTCGTGCTTACCAGAACCATCCCCCAGAGTCCACCCATCACGACTCCTGTTTTTCGGAAGACTCGGCGGCCGGCGTGGCCTCCGTGGAGGGAGCGGCGGGCGCGGCTTCGGCGGCGGGTTGTTCCGCGGCAGGTTGTCCATCGGTCCCCGCCTCCGCCGCGGGCTGCCCGGCAGGCGGGACGGCCGCGGCGTCCTGCTGTCGCTTGGCCTCGATACGGCGCAATTCCTCGATGGCCGGTAGATCGTTCAAATCGCGCAGACCGAAATGCTCCAGGAACACCTGCGTCGTCCCATATTGCAGCGGACGGCCCGGCAGTTCGCTGCGGCCGGTGATTTTCACCAGCCCGCGCTCCAGCAGCGTCCGCAACACGCCATCCACGTTCACGCCGCGCACCGACTCCATCTCGACGCGCGTGATCGGCTGCCGGTAGGCGATGATCGCCAGCGTCTCCAACGCCGAGGGCGACAACCGCGTCGGCCGGTCCACGTCCAGCAGCTTCTTCAGCCACGGCGCGTACTCGGCCAGGCTCACGAGTTGAAAACCACCGGCCACCTCGGCAATGGTAAAGCTGCGCTCCGTCTGAACGTAATCCGTCTTCAATTGCTCCACCGCCGCGGCGATCTCCGCCTCCTTCACCCGCTTCAGCGGGGCGGCCGTGGCGCCGCTCTTGTCCTCCGTGTCCGCGGCGAGCACGGCGCGAATCTCCTGCGCGGTGAGCGATTTATGGGACGCAAACAACAGGGCTTCGATGATGGATTTCAGGTTCATGTGGCGGCTTTGACGATCTCGATTTCAGCAAAATGGGAGGATTGTTGGGCGCGCACCTGCTTGAGACGGATCAGCTCCAGCAGGGCCAGAAAGGTCGCAACGATCTCGGCGCGCGTGGCGGCGCGGTCGAACAGACTGTGGAACTTGATCCCCCCCTTCTCGCCCAGGGTCCAGAGGATCTCCGCGATCTTGTCGGTGACGCT
>CAZAAF010000236.1:0-7386 GCA_964482575.1 uncultured Verrucomicrobiota bacterium
TCGCTGACGCCGGCAAATCGGAACTGGCAGTCGAGCAGCAGCGGATTGGCGCGTGCAAGCTGGTCGTGTGTGAAGATTTCCGCGATCCGTTCCGGTGGCTGGACGTACCGGAGTTCGCCCTGGTTCCGATACGCCAAAAATCCCAGCAGGAACAGATCCACATCCCCGCCCCCGGCAAAGGTATAGACCGAACTGCGGCCTCCGTTGATCTGCGCGAAGCGATGCAGGATTTGCAACGCATCCAGTTCGCCAACCGTCGGCAGACAATCGCTGAGCAAGACGCCCATCAGCAACCGGCCGCGCTCGCGGTTCAACTGCGCCATCGGCAGGGTCGAGGCAAAGAAGTCCGTCGTGCCCATGGCGTGGAACTTGGCAATGTATTGCTGCACCTCCGCGGACGACGCCTTGCTCGCCGGCAGGAGCACAGGGCTGAGGAAATCAATGTCCTGGCGGAACTGGATGATGTCGAAGCGGTCCTCGGGATTGAGCTGCATCAAGGCCGAGCGCAACCCGGCCTTGAACTGATCCACCCGCCGCCAGCCGATGCTGCCCGACACGTCCACCACATAAAACACGTCCTTCGGAATCCGCCGCAACGGGCTGTTGGCACGCGAGGCAATGCGCACCTGGAAATAGCCCTCGGCCGCGTTCGCCGCGTCGTGCCAGGTATACAGGTCCACGCCCACGTATGGCTCCAGTTCCCCGGCCTTGCCCTGCGCCGGCTCCTTCGGCGGCGGCGGTCGCACGGCTTCCTTCATCAACTGCTCGACCGACTTCGCACCCGGCCCAAAAATCTGCGTCAACGGCTGGGTGACCGGCCCGGTGTAGGTGCCGGTGCCGCCAATGCCCGTGCGCATGGACTTCAGCACCTCCTCGGTCAACGCCGCAGGCGCAGGCATGTCCGTGGCGGACGTCATCGTGCGCGGCGCGTTGATGACCGGCCGGTCGGGCTTGTCCACCGGCATGGTCAGCAAATCGCGGCTGACATGCACGGGCTCGGAAATCTTCGGCGGCTTCGCCAGCGGCTGCGCCCCAATCTGTAACTGATCCGGGATGGCCGGCGCGGGCATCGGTCCCGGTTTGGCGCCCATCATGCCCGGCTGCGTGGCATCGGCGGGCGCGCTGAACTTCTCCGCCGTGGGCGGACCGACCTTGCGCGCCTCCTCGGCGGCGGCAGCCTTTTCCTCCGGCGTCGGCTCGGGCGGCGGCGGCAGGGCGACCAGCGGCGTCTCGACCTTGGAGACCTTGAAACGGAACGGCTTCTTCTCCATCGGCAGCGGGGTGCCAAAGCTGCTGCCATGGATCAGGAAGACGATCAGCAGAATATGGAAGACCACCGAGATGGCCACCGCGGCGCCTTCGTACTCCAGCCGTTCGCGTCGAAGGTCTTTCATGGCTTTTTCGGCGGAGCCTCAGGAGCCGGTACTACTGCAGCCGCCGGTGCCGGCGGCACGGCTGGCGTCCCCTTCCCTTGTGCGGTGTCGTTTTTTTTCTCTCCGGAGAACATGCGGTAGGTGGGAAACCGCTGGTCCAGTTCACGCCGTGCCTGGGCCGCATCGCCCGTCCGGCCGCAGGCGTCGAACGCCTTGGCCGCGCGGTGCAGCGCCTCGGGCGTGATCTTCCGGTCGTCGTAAAGCGCCGCCACACGCATGAAGTACCGGGCCGCTTCGCGGTGGTTTTTCATGCCCGTGTACAGTTCGCCGAGCAGCATCTGCACGCGCGCGTTCTCCGGTCCTTCGGGATGCCACTCCAGCAGCTTCTCCAGCGTATCCTTGCCTTCCTTGAACTCGCCGGTACGCAGCAACGCCTCCGCCAGCCCGATCGCCGCGTTGAAGCCACGCTCGCTGCGGCCTTCGAATTCGATGACATCGCGGTAGCAAGCAGCCGCCTGTTCCCATCGCCCCAGCTTGGCAGCGGCACGGGCGGCGGTCTCGCTGCACCGAATCCGCAATCCGGCATCGCTCGTCGAATCCAGCGCCATCTTCAGATAGTTCAGGCTGGCTTCCAGTTTGCCCGCCTCATACATCTTGCTGCCGATCCATCCGCAGATCTCGGCCGGGATCAACTTGCCGGTGCCGCCGTCCACGAGCATCTGCGCGTGCGCCAGGGTCTTCTCCGCATTCTCGAGCTGGTAATAGGCGACGACCAGTTGCGCGTTCGCCGTGCGGACGCGGTTCTTGGCGAGCTTGCCTGCAAGTGCCGCCTCCAGATGTTCGGCGGCCTTGGCCCACTCCTTCTTCTGCAGCAGATTTCCGCCAATCCAGTAATGCGCCTCGGCGGCATTGGGGCTCTTCGGGTAGAGCGTCTGCAGCTTGTCGAACGCCGCCACCATCGCGTTGGTGCGGTCGAGCTGGCCCGAAAACACGGCCAGTTGGTACCACGCCGCCTCGTTGCGCAGGTCCTTCGGAAAATCATTGGCCACGCGCTCGAATTCCCGGGCCGCCTCGTCGATCTTCTTTGCCTGCTGCCAGCAGGTGGCCGCGTGCCAGCGCGCGTCCGCGGCCCACGTCGTGGACGGGAACCGTTCCATCAACTGCCGGTATGCCTCGCCAGCCTTCACCCATTCCTTCTGCGCCTCCAACCCCTCCGCCACCAGCAGCAAAACGCTCTCGATGTACGGGTTCTTCGGCTCGGCCTTCAACAGGGCCTCGCCCTTCTGCACCACGCGCGCATAGTCGCGTCCCATGAACGCGCAACGCACCGCCTCGACGCGCCCCGCGGGGGTGTCCGCCTTCTCGAACCAGTCGGCGGCCTCACGATGGGCGTTGTCATCCCGCAGGGTCACCGCCACCATCATTGCCATCTCCGGGCGCACCTCCTTCGGCACGGTGTCGTACCACTCCCGCGCGACCGTGGCTGCCTCGCGGTGCTTGCCGGTCTCGTAAAGCGCCCGTGCCAGCCCGATGGCAGCATCGGTGGTGCTGTGGCTCCGGGGAAATTCCCGCATGAACTGCCGGAACGCCGTGACCGCGCTCGGGTAGGCCTTCTGCGCGAACCGCAGCGCGCCGACCTGATAGAGCGCCTCCTCGCGCACGTCGGGCGCGGTCTGCAAATCTAGCAGGTTTTCGTAATGCTCCAGCGCCTTGTTCTTGTTGCCTTCCTTCAGGCACATCCCCGCCAGCGCGGCTTCCGCAAACGGCCGGAACTCGGCGCCGGTCTTCGATTTCAGCACGCGACGAAGATTGTCCATCGCCGCATCCATCTGGCCGATTTCAATCTGCGCCTTCGCCAGGTAGAACGTGGCCGCGGTGCGCACCGTGTCGTCGTTGGTCTGGTGCGCCGACGCCAGGAACAGCGGCACCGCCTGCGGGTATTGCTTCGCCTGGTATGCCATTTCGCCGAGCCGGAAGTGCGCCCGTCCCGAATACTCGCTGCCGGGCCACTGCCGCGTGATGGTGCGGAAGGTCTCCTTCGCCTGGTCTAGGAACTTCAGTTCCCGCTGGCACTCACCCATCCGATAGTACGCCTCGTCCAGCAACGGGTGGCCCGGGAACTTGTCCTTGAAGCGGAGGTACTCCACCAGTGCCATGTCGAAGAACTGGCGCTTGAAAAGTCCGTTGGCGAAATCAAGCTGGGCCACGGCCGGGTCCTGCGCCGAACCGGGCTGCGGTCCCGCGGGCGCATTCGTCGCAGGCGCGACCGGCGGCGTGGCCGGTACGGCAGGCGCAGCCCCCGGCGGGACGAGCGTGACGGACGGAATCGTCAGCCCGCCGGGACTGGCCGGGTCTTGCGGCGCCTGCGCCAGTGTCATCCCCGCGCCCAACAGGGCCAGGCATGCGCGGTGAACGACGAACTTCCCCCGTGCTGTCAGGAAACAAATCATGGTGGTTTACTTTGCCGGAGGCGCCGCGGTCCCCGGTTTCGTCTCGGGCGGCTTGGTGGCGAAGGCCACGTTCCAGATGTCCGATTGCCGGCACACGTCCAGCACGCGCACGATGGCCTTGTAGGGCGTCGCCTCGTCGCCGCGGATGATCACCGGCTGGTCGGGAAATTGTTTCGCAATCCGCGTCAGCACCGACCGCAGCTCCTCGTCCGTCAGCGTCTTGCGGTTCAACACCACCTCGCCGCCATGGCCCACGTTGATGATGATCTCGCCGGGCGTGCGGGGCGTCTTCGTCACCTCTTTCGCCGTCGGCACGGTGATGTTCAGTTCCGTCTCCCAATGCGCGTACGTCCACGTCGAGACGAAGAAGATCAGCAGCAGCAAGATGACGTCGATGATGGGGATGATCTGAAACCCCATCGGTTCTGTTTTGAGGCGGCGGCGGAAGTTCATGATTGAACGCTGGGGGTTTGCTTGAGGGCCGCGTCCGCCGCCACGAGCCGGTTCACCAGATCAGTGCTGGCCGACTCCATGTCGAGCGTCAGTTTGTTCACGTGGCCGCGGAAATAGGCGTAGAAGATCGCGGCGGGAATCGCCACGCACAACCCCATGGCCGTCGAGGTCAGGGATTGCGCCACGCCGTGTGCCAGCAGGATCGGCTTCGCGGAACTAATGTCCAGCGCCAGGCCCGAGAAGCTCTGGATCATGCCGAACACCGTGCCGAGCAGGCCGATCATCGGTGCCACCACCACGATGTCCATCAGGTAGTGAATCTGGTCCCACAACACCGCCGCCTGCCGCTCGCCTTCCGCCTCGGCAGCCTCGCGCATCGCCAGCGAGTCCGACGGGCCGCGGATGGCACGCGCCTCGAGCGCGGCGCGCAGGATAACGGCCACGGGCCGTCCGGAGGTGTTGCAGAGCGTTTCAATCCGGTCGAGCCGCTTGTCGCGCAGCAACCGCCGGCAGCCCTCGGTGAAATCCGGGTCCACGATCTTGTCCCGGCGCAGTGTCAGAAAGTAATAGACGACCATGGCGAGGCCGAGGATCGACAGGAGCGCCATCGGCACCAAGACCCAGCCGCCGGCCTTCAGCATCTCCCAGAGACTCAGCGTCTCGGGCGCATAGGCCTTTGCCGGTGCCGCTTCCTGCGCCCACGCGATCATCGGGAACGCCAAAGCCATCAACCCAGCCGCCACCTTGTTCTTTTTCATAGCAGGCGTCACTGTAATCACCGTCCCCAACCGGTGCAAGGCGAGACTGTGAGGAGATGCGCGATGGACCGGCGGCCCGCCGGGGCAACCGGGGAGTCACGAAGACGGGAGCCAACGGCACCGGATTCCCAGCGCCCCTTCAGGGCGCTCCTCCCTTGTTGGAAGTTCTCCCGGGGCGGGGCTCGCGGACTCGCCTGCCCCGGGCTGGTTTACATCAGCGTCGTTGGCGCTGCAGGACGGAAGAGAATCCATGAGGAATCCCTGCAAATACCACCGTCCGTCCTGTAGTGGCGATCTCTGACCGCCGAGTCGTTCCAATGCAATGGTGCGGCAGTCAAAAACCACCACTGCAGTGTTCTTGTAGAAGGCTTGTTCGGCGTAAAAACGCAGAAAAAGGAAAATTGGTGCCAGGGGAGGGAATTGAACCCCCGACCA
Source organism: uncultured Verrucomicrobiota bacterium (assembly GCA_964482575.1). Lineage (GTDB taxonomy): Bacteria > Verrucomicrobiota > Verrucomicrobiia > CAIQCK01 > CAIQCK01 > CAIQCK01. The sequence continues at coordinate 5,470 of CAZAAF010000236.1, forward strand.
AGGGCTTATGAGTCCCCTGCTCTACCCCTGAGCTACCCTGGCACCGGAGCGCGAAAGAGTAGGAATCTCCTGCCTCCGTGTCAAATTTGAAAATACAATTATGCAAAATCGTTCCATCTGTGCCAACCTGCTGGCATGAACGTCGGCGATTTGATTGAAGTCAGCATCCAGGATGTCGCGGCCAGTGGCGGGGTCGCGCGGCACGAGGGCGAGGTCGTCTTCGTCCCCTACTCCATTGCTGGCGAACGCATCCGCGCGCGGGTCACTTCGCTGCGCAAGAACTTCGTCCTCGCCGACATCGCCGAGATTCTCGAAGCGTCACCGCATCGCGTCCAGCCGGTCTGCCCCTATTACGGGCCGAAACCCACCGCAATCGGCGCGACCATGCCGTGCGGCGGCTGCCAGTACCAGCACATCGGCTACGCCGAGCAGCTCGCCATCAAGAAACGCCAGATCGTCACCACGCTCCAGCGCATCGGCGGTATCGCCGAACCGCCGGTGAGCGACCCCATCCCGTCGCCGCAGCCGTTCGGCTACCGCAACAAGACCACCATGCAGGTGGACCCGCGCCGGAAGTTCATCGGTTTCCACGCCGTGGACCATCGCACGCCGATCGATGTCGAACGTTGCGCCATCCTGGCCGAACCGCTCAACCAAGCCCTCGCCACCTACCGTGCCGCGCCGCCACCCGCCGAACGGCCCTACACACTGTTGCTGCGGCTCGACTCCCGCGGCATGGTCGGCAGCGGCAGCCAGGTGCTCGAGGAAACCGTCGCGGGCGTCGCGCTGCAAGTGCCAGCCAACGGATTCTTCCAGGTCAACAGCGCCCTCACGAACGAACTCGTCGCGCAGGTCCGCCAGCGCATCACCGCCGTCGGCCACCGTCACTTGCTGGACGCGTATTGCGGTGTCGGTCTTTTCAGCATTGCGCTCGCCAGCCAACTCGATGCAGCAGTCGGTATCGAGTACGACAAACACGCCACGGTCTGGGCGCGCAAGAACGCCCGCCGTCTCGACTACCGTCATCTGCGGTTCTTTGAGGGGCCGGTCGAGGCGCACATCCGTGGCGCGCTCGAACTGCTTCCCGCCGACAAGACCACGCTGCTGGTGGACCCGCCGCGCGCGGGCCTCAGCGATGCCGTGCTGTCGAGCGTGGCCGCCGCGGCGCTGCCGCACATCGTGTATGTCTCCTGCGACTTCGGCACCTTTGCCCGCTACGCCAAGTTCCTGCTAGGCCACGGCTACACCCTCCTCGGCGTCCAGCCCGTGGACCTTTTCCCGCAAACATCCCACTGCGAAGTCGTCGGGGAATTCAAGCGAACTGCGTAGAGACAGGCACATCCGTCGGTCCGGAGACTTGGCCGCGAATGACGCGAAGCAGCGCGAATGGGGGACGAGTTCTTATCCACGGATTCCACCAATTTCACGGGCAGGATTCTCCGGGATGAAAAGACCTCACGCAATGATGCCAAGAGGCCAAAACAAAGCTTCCGTCTCCCCTCCCTTTCGTGTGTTTCGTGTATTTCGTGATTTCGACGGATTCTGCGCCATGAAAAAATCGAAAACACGATTCTGGGCTTGCGCGCAACTGCCGATTCGTTTACCTATCGGCCCACGATTACCGAAATGGGCAACGATTGAACCACAGGAATTCAACCATGGCCGCCGCTTTCCCTGACATCCCGAAAATTCAATACGAAGGGCCCATCTCCAGGAATCCGATCTCCTTCCGCCACTACAATGCCACCGAGAAGGTCGGCGATAAGACGATGCGTGATCACCTGCTTTTCGCCGTCGCCTACTGGCACACGATGCGCGGCACGGGCGGCGACCCGTTCGGCCCCGGCACGGCGCTCCGCCCCTGGGACGACGACATCGTCGCGAAAATCGAATCCGGCGAGGCGGCGCCGTGCGTCA
>CAZAAF010000237.1:0-332 GCA_964482575.1 uncultured Verrucomicrobiota bacterium
CCGCGGCGGGCGGCACCGACCAGGACACCATTCCCGCCGAACGACTGCCCGACCCGATCCTGCGGCGCGAAATCCAGGATGTGCTCGCCTCCAGCGGCCATGTCACCCGCCGTTACAACGCCGCGCTCGACACCGGAAACACGCTCGACCGTGTGATGGCCGAGGGTTTCCATGCCGCGCTGCTCACCGTCGGCCTCGGCCGCTCCGTGCCGCTGCCGTGCGCGACGCGGCCGACCTCGGGCGTGGTGGGCGCACTGGAATTTCTGGCCCGCGCGAAAAAAGGTGCGACGGCGTCCGGCACCGTGCTGGTGATCGGCGGCGGCAACAGCGCC
>CAZAAF010000237.1:342-7370 GCA_964482575.1 uncultured Verrucomicrobiota bacterium
TCGACGCCGCGCTCACCGCCAGGCGCGCGGGCGCGGACACGGTGTCCATCGTCTATCGGCGCTCGTTCGCCGAAATGCCCGCCTGGCCGCACGAACGCGACGAAACCGTTGAGGCCGGCGTGAACCTGCTGACGCTGACCGCCCCGGTTGATTACGCCGTCAACGCCAGGGGCCGGCTCACCGGTCTCAAGGTGGTGCGCACCCAGTTGGGCCGGGTCGATGCCCGGGGGCGGCGCACCCCGGTGCCGATTCCCGGTTCGGAGCACATCCTCCCCGCCGACCTCGTCATCGAAGCGCTCGGCCAGCAACCCGAGGAGACGCTCAAGCCCGCGCTGCCCGGCGTGCGCTTCACCGACGAGGGCCTGATCTGGGTTCAGGAGGACACGCTGGAAACCTCCCGGCCCGGCGTTTTCGCCGCGGGCGACATCGTCAACGGCGGCACCACCGTGGTACAGGCGGTGGCCGAGGGAACCCGTGCCGCGCGCCAGATCGATGGTTTTCTCCAGGCCGAACCGCTGGCCGTTCGCGTGCAAAGCAGCACGAAACCGAAGCCACGAAAACGCCGGAAAGCCTGACGCGGGCTGAAGCCGGCGGCGGCCCGCGGCTCAGAGCTTCAGCAAATCCATCGGGTGGGCCATCAACACCTTTGCCCCGCTGGCAGTGAGTTCCTCCGCCATGCGGAATCCCCAGAGCGCGCCCACCGGAAACATCCCGGCGGCCACGGCGGTCTTCATGTCGGTGTTGGTGTCGCCCAGATAGAGGACGTCGGCCGGCGCCACCGCGAGCTGCCGTGCCACGGAGAGCGCGCCGGACGGGTCGGGTTTCTTGTGGATCGTCTCGTCCAACCCCTGCACCACATCGAACCGCCAGCGGCCGAGCAGTTTTTTCACGCAGAGCTGGGTAAAATTGTTGTTCTTGTTGGACAACACGGCCATCGCGACGCGGCGCGCGGCGAGGGCGTCGAGCAGTTCGGGGATGCCGGGATACGGCCGGGTCTTGGCGGCCCAGCGCTGGTGGTATTCGTCACCCATGGCGGCCACGACCTTCTTGATCGTCGTCTCATCCCGACGATCTGCGGGCAACACGCGGCGGCTGAGTTCGACCACGCCGTCGCCGACAAAATAGCGATAGTCCGCCACGGAATGCAGCGGCGCGCCGACCCGGGCGAGCGCGGCGTTCATGGAGTCGGCCAGGTCTTCCAGCGTATCCAGCAGGGTTCCATCGAGATCGAAAAGGACGGCTTTGTAGTTCATGAGCGGTTGAATTCGGCGACGGCCTCCAGCATCGCCACGATGTTTTGGGGCGGGATGTTCGCCAGGATGTTGTGCACCTGCTGGAACACAAAACCGCCGCCGGGTGAAAGGATGCGAAGTTGTTCAAGGACGTGCCGGCGCACCTCGTCCGGCGTGGCGAGCGGGAGAATGTCCCGCGTATCGCAACCGCCGCCCCAGAAGGTGAGGTCGCGACCGAAATCCCGTTTCAGCCCGGCCGCCTCCATGCCGCGGCAGGAAATCTGGACCGGGTTGATCGCGTCCAGCCCCGCTTCGATCAGGTCCGGCATCAGCTCGCGCACGCCGCCGCAGCAATGCAACATCACCTTCACCGGCGCGAGCGCCTTGGCGCGCGTCCAGAGCCGCTGGTGGCGCGGCTTGAAAAATTCGCGATACATCGCCGGCGAGACCTGCGGCCCGGTCTGCATGCCGAGATCGTCGCCGAAAAGGATGACGTCCAGGCTGTCGCCCACCGCGCCCAGGAACTTCTCCAGGTTCCGCAAATACATCGCCGTGATCCTGTCGAGGAAATCGTGGGCACGCTCCGGTTCCCCCGCGAGCAGCATGAAGAAGTTGTCGTTGCGGTACAGGAACTGGCCCATCTCCAGTTGGTTGCCGCCAAAGAGCCCAATGATCGCGCGATCCGTCTGCTGCCGCAGCTTGCGCGCACCGTCGCGCAGGATTTTCTCCCCGTCCGCGCCGGCCACGAGCGGCCCCGGCGGCGACGCCACGGCCGTCCACATGCATTCCGTCAGGACATCCGCGATGCGGTCGTGATCCGGCGTCTCGTCCGCGAACGGCCAGTAGGTCTGCTCGAAATACAGCGCGCCATCCGGCATCTGCGCAATGACCCGGCCGGTCTGGCTGGAACGAATCACCCACCGGTTGCCGTCACGCTCCGGCAACGCCCAGCGCGGCATCTGGCAGGGAATGCCGCCGGGAAGTTCCCAGTCCGCCCAGCCGTCGTCCTCCAGCGCGAAGGCGCGACCCAGCTCGATCGTGTCCACGCCAAAGCGCTCCAGCACATCCTCGTCCACGATGGCCAGTTGTTGCACCGGGTCATAAACGCGGACCGGTTGCTTCCGGAGACCGAGGAAGTCGCGCAACCGGGCGTAGGCAATCGCCGCGATGCCCGACGAGCGGTGGCCCGACAGGTCGAGCGGCACGCGGTCCGGCTCGCGATGGTTCAGCGCCGACAGCACTCGTTCTCTGGAGGTCATGGCGGCGCCGATTCTACCGCCCCGCCGCGCCGCTGACAATGCCGCAACGGTCCCCCGCCGATATGTCTTGAGTTGGCCCGGGATTTTTCGCAATTTCCGGGCGGACGTTCACGACACAGGAACCCTTAAACAACACTTTCAACCATGACAGCTTTGCAACTCAAACCCGCGTCCGACTGCCAGTACGACCAGATCTCGCTCGGCGAGATCATGCTCCGGCTCGATCCCGGCGAGGGACGCATCCGGTGCGCGCGCGAGTTCCGCGCCTGGGAGGGCGGCGGCGAGTACAACGTCGCGCGCGGCCTGCGGCGCTGCTTCGGTCTCCGGACGGCCGTCTGCACCGCGTTCGCCGACAACGACGTGGGCCGGCTCGTCGAGGATTTCATCCTGCAGGGCGGCGTGGACACGCGGTTCATCCGGTGGGTACCGTTCGACGGCGTGGGCCGCACGGTGCGCAACGGGCTGAATTTCACCGAGCGCGGTTTCGGCGTGCGCGGCGCGGTGGGCGTGTCCGACCGCGGCCAGACGGCGGCCTCGCAGCTCAAGCCGGGCGATTTCGACTGGGACACGATTTTCGGCAAGCTCGGCGTGCGCTGGCTGCACACCGGAGGCATCTTTGCCGCGTTGAGCGACACCACACCGCAGGTTGTCATCGAAGCCGTCCAGAAAGCGAAGCAATACGGTACGCGGGTGTCCTACGACCTCAACTACCGCCCGTCGCTCTGGAAGAGCATCGGCGGCCAGAAGCGCGATCAGTAGGTGAACAAGGAAATCGCGAAATACGTGGAGGTGATGATCGGCAACGAATAGGACTTCACGGCCTGCCTCGGTTTCAAGGTCGAGGGCGCGGACGAGAACCTGCTGCACATTGATATTGCCGCGTTCAAGCGGATGATCGAGACCGCCGTCAAGACCTACCCGAACTTCAAGGTGGCCGCGACGACCCTGCGCGCCGCCAAGACCGCCACGCGCAACGACTGGGGCGCCATCTGCTGGATGGACGGCAAGTTCCATGAATCGCGCTCCTATCCCGATCTCGAGATTCTCGACCGTGTGGGCGGCGGCGACAGTTTTGCCAGCGGTTTGATCTACGGCCTGATGACCACCGGCGATCCGCAAAAGGCGGTGGACTACGGCGCGGCCCACGGCGCGCTCGCCATGACCACCCCCGGCGACACCTCGATGGCCTCCAAGGCCGAGGTCGAGAAACTGATGAAGGGCGGCGGCGCGAGAGTGCAGCGGTAGAGGGGCTGTCGCACAATTTCATCGCTGCGGGAAGAAACGGATTCGTCCACGCGGTGGGGATGGCAGGCGCGGCGTCCCGGAGCAAGGCTTGTCTCCGCCGTGACGATGCCCTAGACTCACGGATCGTCATCATGAAAATGGCGATCACTCCCCTTCTGCTGGCGTCCCTCCTGGGTTTTGCCGGACCCGGGCATTCCACGGAAATCAAAACCGGCGACGGGCTTTCATTGAAACTGGCCGACAAGACCGGCTTCATCGAAACCGTCAAGGTGAATAGCCGAAGCCTTCCGCTGCTGCCGCCCGGTCACCCGGTCAGCGTGCGGGAATTTGTTCCCAACACGGTCGCAAAAAACCTCGTGCCCAACCCGGGCTTCGAGGATGGCGACCCGGCGCCTGCGTCGTGGACGGGTTCCGGCACCCTGGCCGGACGCGTGGGCGAACAGAACCACACGCCGCAAGGCAGGTTCTGCGGCAGGGTGAGCACTCCGGCGAACGCAAGCGAGGCGCAGCCGGCCCACAGCGGCACGTTGCGCAGCGCCAGTTTTCCCGCGAAACCCAGCACGCTGTACCTGCTCCGGGCGTGGGGTCGCGTGCCCCGCGGAAGCTCCGGCGGCAACGTCTTCATCACCGAACTCGACGCGAACGGCCGTGTGCTGACGGAGAACAAGCTCAACGTCCAGCACAGCCTCGGCTGGGCGAACGAGCCGCGCGACCAGTGGACGCGCCTGGAGCGGTCGTTCATCACCAAGCCCGAGTGCGCCCGGGTCCATGTCTATGCCAACATCTGGAAAGGCTACGGCACGTTTTTCTTCGACGATGTGGAACTGTTCGATGCCGCGGCGTTCTGTAGGGAAATCACCCTTTCCTTCGGGCCGTTGACCCCATGCAAGGACGGCAAAGGCTGGCGCCAGCACCTGTCGGCCGCGCAGGATCATCTGGACGTCGAACTCCTCTACACAGCGCACAAGGATCACGTCCGCATCGAGACCAGCGTTCAGGACACGCACGAACCGCCCTGCGATCGCGCGGTGCGCGTGCGGTATACGCTGCCGGTGCAAGCCACCGGATGGACGTGGCACGACGACGGCCGGCGCAGCCGGGTCATTCCACCCGACGGCCCGGCCTGTGACAACTCGATGGCCGTCGGCGGCTGCCGCGTGTCCTCTTATCCGTTCACGTCCATCACGCGCGGCGGCACCGGCCTGTCGCTCGGTGCGCCGATGGACCGCCCGCGCGCGCAGAACTTCCTGTGCGATGGAGCGAACGGTTACGCCACCAGCGTGGATCTCGGGTTGTCGCCCTTCACGAAGCGGATCGGCCCGGGCACGGCGACCTTCACAACCCTGCTGTTCGCCCACGACGGCGAATGGGGATTGCGCGCCGCCGCGAAGAAATTCTATGCGATATTCCCCGAGCATTTCGCGAAACGGTCGCCGCGTGACGGCATGTGGATTTACGCCGTGCCGGTGCGGCCCATCGCGAACCCGGAGGACTTCGGGTTTGCGTTCTACGAAGGCTGGTTCCCGAAAGCCGAGGATCGCGCGTATCTGCGCGACAAGGGCATCCATCTCCTGCCCTACACCGAGGCATGGGGCGCACGGCAGGTCTTCCCGAAAGCCCAAACGCGGGAGGACATGCCGCCTTACGAGGAACGGCTGGCGCAACTCAAGCAATGGGCCGCAGACACGCAGAACCCGGCGAAGCTGATGGGCGGCCCGCGCTGGGAAATCGCGCAGGCCATTCTCAACTCGATGCCGTTCGACAAGGACGGGCGCGCCTATTTCCACGTGGACAAGTACGGTTCGTGGGCGCAGTGGTGGATGACCAACCCCAACCCGTCGCTGGCCCAACCCAATCGCGCGATGACGTGCCGGCGGTACGAAATCGAGCCATATCTCACCAACGCCGACGGCCTCTACCTCGACTCGGTTTCCTCGTGGCTGGCCAAAGACCTCAATTTCCGCCCCGAACACCTCGCGTGCGCGCAGGTTCCGCCGACGTTCGACAGCCTGGGCGGACGGCCCGCGCTGCTGGAACTGTTTTCGTGGTACGAGTTCATGGACTGGCTGGCCAGCGACGTCCACCACGCCGGCAAGCTGATCCATATGAACATCTTCGCCGACTCGTACCGGTTTTGCGCGCACCTTGCGGACGTGCTCGGCTCGGAGGTCGGCTGGACGTTCCGCAAACGCAGTCTGGCTGACATCGAAACCGATGCCGTCAGCCTGATGCGGCGGACGCTCGCCTACCAGAAGCCGACCACCAATCTGCTGCAGGAGGGCGACTTCCTGCAACCGCGCCCTGAACTGTCCGCGTCCGAAGTCGAGGCGTACGTCAAGCACCAGACGTTCTACGGTTTCTTCCCCGGCATCGCGACGATTGGCGGCGAAGACAAACCAGGCTACGCGGGCTGGAAACGTTACTTCGGCACGCCGGCCCAGTACGAACGCGATCGGGCGGTGTTCAAGAAATACATCCCGCTCATCCAGGCGCTCTGCGCCGCCGGCTGGGAACCGGTGACGTTCGCGCGCACGTCGTGCGATGCCGTTCTCATCGAGCGGTTCGGCTCGTTGGAGAAGAACAACCTGCATTTCACCCTGCGCAACAGCGATGACAAGGAACAGACCTGCGCCATCCGTATTCAAGCGGCCAGACTCGGCACGAAAGCCGGTCAGCAACAGAAACTCGCCGTTCGCGAACTGGTTTCCGGAAACAATGCAACGCTCAAGGCGACGCAAGACGCCGGCGTGATGGAACTGACTCTTTCGCTACGCGCCAAAGACACCGCCGTTCTGAAAGTCGAACGGCAAGCCCCGTAGCACACGACCATCACGGGAGAAGGCAGCCACAAGCCGCCCTGTTACACCTTCAACCCCGCCAGGCTCACCTCCAGGCTTTTGTTTTCCTTGAGCAACGCCTCCATCGTGAGCCGCGTGTGACGGGCGGCGGCTTCGCGGCCGAGGATGCACGCTAGCAGACCGTCCACTGAGCGCCGGACGGTCGGGTTGTCGAACCGGCCTTCGGTGACGTTCTGGTAGAAGGTGGCGATGTTGCGCTCGGCGCCGGCCTGATACAGGTTTTCCACCTTGCCGCCGCCGAAATGTTTCGGACCGCCCCGCAGGAACGCCTTGTTCCAGTAGTTGAGCTGCGCGTTGGCCACCGTTCCCTGGAAGATGGCGGTCAAAGCGGTATCGCTGTTGTTGCGCAGCCCCTGGCCAAAATGGTTGTGCACCAGCCCGTCCTCATACTCGTAAATCACGGAACAGACATCGCGGGCATCGCCGTGCGGATT
>CAZAAF010000238.1:0-7343 GCA_964482575.1 uncultured Verrucomicrobiota bacterium
CTTCTCGCCGACGATCAGGCAGCCACCGCCCACGCTTTGCACGTTGCCCCAGTTCCAATCGCCCATTGTCTCCGACACGGGACAGAATGGCTGCCGGTCGGGACGATCCCAGTGAAAGCCGTCGCGGCTGTAGCCGATGCAAAGGGAGTTCTGCTTGGGTCGGCCGGCCTGGTCGAGTTCGGCGGCCTTCGGCGTCTGTTTCGCGCCTCGATAATCGCCGCGCCAGATGCTGAACAACCCGATCATCACGCTTTCATAGGCGGTGGCATCGAGATTGTAGAGCTGCGGCCGTGTGCGCAAATCGTCCCGCTTCCAGTCGGCATTGTCGGAGGCCACCCAGATCACCGGTTCCTTCCGCTCCGACACCTGCGGCGTGAAGTTGAAGAAATCCGCCGTCTCCCAATAATGCCGGCTCCGACCGCGCTTGGAGCCGCTGCGGATGCTGAAAACCCACTTCTCCCGGAACGGGTTGTAGAAAAACGAGGTGCGGTCGCCCGTCCTAGACCCTGCACCCGCTTGGGTCCAATGGATGCCGTCCGCCGACCGGAACAGCACGAACATCCCGCCGGTGTAGAGCGCCATCTTGAAGCGCTGCTGCGGGTCCGTCGTCTTCAGGTCGAGCCAGACCGTGCTGGAATCGCGCCCGCCCTTATAGACAATGTTCGTGTCCGGTACCACATCGAGCTTCGGCTTCTCCCAGTGGAGGCCATCCTTCGATATCGCGTAACAGGTCTGGCCCGCGCCATGGCTTGCGTAGTACCACATCTTGAACAGCTTGTCCCTCGGGTCAAACCAGACGCCGTCGCTGAACGGCATCGTCCCCGGTTTGTGTCCCAGTTGCTCCCACGGCTGGTCCGGTTTCAGCACCGGACCGCCGGCATGGTACTCGGGTGCGTGGAACACGCGCTTGAGCGTCGTGCCCTCGATCAGGAAGTCATCCACGAACAACTGCCGTCCCACGTCGATCGGGATCACCGCGGGAGGCGAGGCGAGGCAGGGTGGCTGGACGGGGTCGTCCGGGAAATCCGCCAGCCGGGGCGGCCATGTGGCTGGCAGTTCGATGCCATTGTAGAGCGTCTCCGCCGACACCGCACCCGCCAGGCCGATGGCGGCGATCCATCCCATCCATCTGCGCGCTTTCATGCTCCATCCTCCTCGCCGGTCGCGTTGCGGGGCGAGCGTGGCGGTTTACCACTTCACCTGCACAACGCGCTTCTTGCCGAACTTGTCCACGTAAAAAAGCTGGTGGTGCTGGCAGCCGTATTCATGGATGAGCTTGGTGATCTTCACGTCAAAACAGCAGTACTCGGCGATCTCCATGATCTTGCCCTCCTTCCACCACTTGAGGGCCTCCAGGCCGTCCGCGATCTTCTCGTTGCCGAGCGTGCCGGTGGCAAACGCATCCAGTGGCAGTTTGCGCCCGATCACCTTCTCCAGTTCCACCAGCAGATCCAGCGTTGGCAGCTGGGATAGGTCCAACGGTGTGTAACCTCCCAGCACTTCGTAGTCGAAACTGAGGATGTTGTAGCCGACCACCAGGTCCGCGCGCAGCAGCGCCTTGACCAGATCGTTGACGTGGTTCTCGTCGAAGATTTCGTAGGTGCCGGTGCCGGTGGAGAAGATGACGCCGATCGACATCTTCATGTCGCGCTTCTTGTCCCAGCCGCCCACGTCCGCCGCCGACTTCTGCGTTTCGAGGTCGAAATAAACGATGTTCTTGCTCATGTCGCTGATGGCGACTGGCTGCCGGTCCAACGGCGCGGTTTACGCCATCTTCCGCGCGATCGAGTTCCACCAGCCGTCGTACAAATCCGCCACGTTCCATTTGCACGCGGTCTTGCCGGCCTTGATCGTCAGGGCCTTGCCGCCCACCGTGCCGATGACGGCCGCGGGCACGCCCTGCGACTGGAGCCGGGCGACGACCGCGTCGGCGTTCTCCGCCGACACGGTCAACACGATGCGCGATTGCGCCTCGCCGAAGAGCAGCGCGTCGAGCCGCGTCCCCTTGGCGAAGGCGCTGAGATTCACCTTGGCGCCGATCAGCTCCGGCATGTTGCGGCCGGGATGCTTCGAGATACAGCCTTCCGCCAGCGCGACGGCCAGGCCGCCTTCGCTGCAATAGTGCGCGCTCTTGACCAGGCCCGCGCGGATGATCGCGAGGACGGCGTCCTGCAGCTTCTTCTCCGTGGCGAGGTCGAGGCGCGGCGGGAGGCCGGCTTTGATGTGGTGCAGGCTCTTCGCGTATTCGCTGCCGCCGAGGCCGAGATACGGATCGGCGGTATCCACGGCGCTGCCGGCCAGGAGGATGACGTCGCCACGGTCCTTGAACCACTGCGTCGTGATGTGCGCGATGTCGTCAATCAGGCCCACCATGCCGATGACCGGGGTGGGATCGATCGCGCCGCTCGGGCTTTCGTTGTAGAAGCTGACATTGCCGCCGGTGATCGGCGTGTTGAAGGTGTTGCAACCCTCGGTGATGCCCTTGGCAGCCTCGCGAACCTGATAGAAAACCTCCGGTTTCATCGGGTTGCCGAAGTTCAGGTTGTCCGTGCTCGCGAGCGGCCGGCCGCCGGAGCAGACGATGTTGCGCGCGGCCTCGGCCACGGCGATGGCGCCGCCCGTGACCGGGTCGAGATAGCAATACGTGCCGTTGCAGTCCGTCGTGATGGCGAGATAACGGTCCTTCGCCGGCGGCGGCGCGAGCTTGAGCCGCACCACGGCCGCGTCGCTGCCGGGGCAGACGACGGTGCGCGTCTGGACCATGTGGTCGTACTGGCGGTACACCCAGTTCTTCGACGCGATGCTGGTCGAGGCGAGCAGTTGCGGCAGCACCGGCTGCGGATCGGTGAGCGCCGGCAATTGGTCGAGCTTCCACGCGCGCGTCTGCGCAAAGTAGGCGGGCTCCTTCGACTCGCGGTAATACACCGGCGCGTCGTTGGCCAGTTTCGCGGCGGGAATCTCCGCCACCACCTGGCCGTGGTTCTTCACGCGCATCAGGCCGGTGTCCGTCACAAAACCGATCTCGGCCCACGGCAGGTCCCACTTGTCGAAAATCCGCTGCACTTCGGCCTCGCGCCCCTTTTGCACGATGACCAGCATGCGTTCCTGGCTCTCGCTGAGCATGATTTCGTACGGTGTCATGCCCGGCTCGCGCTGCGGGACCTTCGCGAGGTCGATCTCGATGCCCGTGCCGGCGCGCGAGGCGGTCTCGCACGTCGAACAGGTCAGGCCCGCCGCGCCCATGTCCTGGATGCCGACAACGGCATCGGTCTGGAGCAGTTCGAGCACCGCCTCCAGCACGAGTTTCTCCATGAACGGGTCGCCGACCTGTACCGCGGGCCGGTCCTCGTGGGACTCCTCGGTCAATTCGCGTGAGGCAAACGCCGCGCCCGCCAGACCGTCGCGGCCCGTGGCCGGGCCGACATAAAACACCGGGTTGCCGGTGCCCTTCGCCGCGCCGCGGGCGATCTGCTCGTGGCGCAGGAGGCCAAGGCACAGGGCGTTGAGCAACGGGTTGTCCTCGTAGCTCTCGTCGAAATACACCTCGCCGCCGACCGTCGGCACGCCGACGCAGTTGCCGTAGTGGGCGATGCCGCCCACGACGCCGGAGAAAAGCCGCTTGTTGCGCCGCGCCGTTTCGTCGTTGCCGTCAATCGGCCCGAACCGCAGCGAGTTCATGTTCAGGATCGGCCGCGCGCCCATCGTGAAGATGTCGCGCAGGATGCCGCCCACGCCCGTCGCCGCGCCCTGGAACGGCTCGACCGCACTGGGGTGGTTGTGGCTCTCGATCTTGAACGAGATCGCCCAGCCGTCGCCGATGTCGGTGACGCCGGCGTTCTCCTCGCCCGCGCCGACCAGGATCTGCGGGCCCTTGGTCGGGAACGTCTTCAGCACCGGCTTGGAATTCTTGTACGAGCAGTGTTCGCTCCACATCACCGAGAAAATGCCCAACTCGGTAAAGTTCGGCTCGCGGCCGAGAATACCTTTGATGCGTCCGAACTCTTCCGGCGTGATGCCATGTTTGGCGATCACTTTAGGTGTAATCTTGGGGTCAGTCATGGTCCCTCTTTACCCACGCAGGTGATTAAGAATACTTTCGAAAACGATTCGGCCGTTGGCGCTGCCGAGGACGTCCTCGGAGGCGCGCTCGGGGTGCGGCATCATGCCGCACACATTACGGCCCTTATTGCAAATGCCCGCGATGTTCTCCACCGCGCCGTTCGGACTGGCGGTATCCACGACCTTGCCCTTGGCGTCCACGTAACGGAACAAAATCTGGTCGTTCTTCTTCAGCCCGGCAAGGGTCTCCGGGTCGGCAAAGTAACAGCCTTCGCCGTGCGCCACAGGGATGCGCATGATGTCGCGCTTCTGGGCGGCACGGGTGAACGGTGATGCCGACGTTTCGATGCGGACATACACATGCTCGCAGCGGAACTGGAGCGAACGATTCTGCAACAGCGCGCCGGGCAGCAGGCCGGCCTCGCACAGGATCTGGAAACCATTGCAAATGCCGATGACGAGCTTGCCTTTCGAGGCGTGTTCCGCCACGGCCTTCATCACGGGGGAGAACCGCGCGATGGCGCCGGTGCGCAGATAGTCGCCGTAGCTGAAGCCGCCCGGCACGACGACGCAGTCGAGATCGCCGATGGCGGTCTCCTTGTGCCAGATGTAGCGGGCTTCCTGTTGGAGGACGTCCCGCAGGACCCAGAGCTTGTCGAGGTCGCAGTTGGACCCGGGAAACTGGATGATGCCGAATTTCATGGGCGTAAGGGGTGACGCGTGATGAGGGGCCCGGAAGCGGTGCTAGCCCTCGAGTTCGAAACGGTAGTCCTCGATCACCGGGTTGGAGAGGATGCGCAGGCACATCTCGTCGAGCTGCTTCTGGAGGGCGGTCTTGTCGGTGCCATCCAGCTCGACTTCCATGTACTTGCCGATGCGCACTTCCTTGACGGTGGCGTAGCCGAGCGAGTGCAGCGCGTTGGCGACCGCCTTGCCCTGCGGATCGAGCACGGCCTTTTTTGGGGTGACGTAAATCTTTGCTTTCATGATTTGTTGGTGGCCGCGAATGGTCGCGAATCAGGACCCTTCGGGTGCGTTCATCCGCGGCCTTTCCTTCCTCATTCGATTCCCAGTTTTTTGAACGTCCAGTCCACGTGTTTGAAATGTTGTTTCAGGTCGCAGGCCTGCTCGATTTCCTTCTTCGAGAGGCGCTTCGAAATCTCCGGGTGCGCCTTCATGTTGGTCTGCAGGCTGTCGGTGCCGCGCCAGGTCTTCATCGAGGCGTCCTGCACCCACTTGTAGGCCTCCTCGCGCGTCGCGCCGCGCTTGACCAGCGCCAGCAGCACGCTCTGGCTGAAGAACAGGCCCTTGGACTTCCACAGGTTGGCCTCCATGTTCTCCGGATAGACCAGCAGCTGGTCCACCACCTTCGTCAGCAGCGTGAGCATGTAGTCGAGCAGCGTGCACGAGTCGGGGAAAATCACGCGCTCCACCGAGCTGTGCGTGATGTCGCGCTCGTGCCAGAGGGCGACGTTCTCCATCGCCGCGAGCGCGTTACCGCGCAGCACGCGCGAGAGGCCGGCCAGCCGCTCGCAGGTGATCGGGTTGCGCTTGTGCGGCATGGCGCTGCTGCCCTTCTGGCCCTCGCCGAAATATTCCTCCGCCTCCAGCACTTCCGTCCGTTGCAGGTGCCGGAACTCCGTCGCCCAGCGCTCCACCGAGCTGCCGATGACGGCCATCGCCGCCTGGAACTCCGCATGGCGGTCGCGCTGGATGATCTGCGTGGAGAGCGTCGCCGCCTTCAGCCCCAGCTTCTTGCAAACGTACGCCTCGATCGCCGGGTCCAAGTGCGCGTGGGTGCCGACGGCACCGCTGATCTTGCCGACGCGGCAGGCTTCCTTCGCGTTCTCCAGCCGCTGGATCGCGCGGCCAAATTCGTCATACATCAGCGCCATCTTCAGCCCGAACGTCACCGGCTCAGCGTGGATGCCATGACTGCGGCCGATCATCGGCGTCAGCTTGTGCTCGCGGGCGCGGCGGGCGATGACCTCGCGTAGCGCGCGCAGGTCGGCCAGCAGGATGTCGGCGCTTTGTTGAATCTGCACGGCCATCGTCGTGTCCAGCAGGTCGCTGGAGGTCATGCCGTAATGCAGCCAGCGCGACGACGGGCCGACGTTCTCGTTCACGCACGTCAGGAACGCGATGACGTCGTGGTTGGTGCTCTTCTCGATTTCGCGGCAGCGCTCGATATCGAACTTGGCGCGCGCCTTGATGACGGCGAGGTCCGCTTTTGGCACCAGACCCTCCTTGCAAAGCGCCTCGCTGGCGAGGATTTCGGTCTGGAGCCAGATCTCCAGCTTGCGCTGTTCCGTCCAGATTTCCCGCATCGGCTGCCGTGAATATCGCGTTATCATGGAAAGGAGCTTTATACGGGCCCAGAGGGTGAAAGTCAACGCGGGCGGCGCCCATTTGCACGAGTCCGATCCAACGCTCTTCGCCTGGCCTGACCGTCCTGACGGCTGCGGCTTTGCCCCCTATTTCCTGGCCTCCGTGCCCTCCATTCGTAACGAACGCGGCGTTGAAACGGCGGCAGGGCGCGTCTATGCTCCGGCCCATGAAACGGCTTTGGTGGCTCACGGCGCTCGCGGTGGTTGGCACGGCGGGTGCCCAGGTTCCGAATCCATCGTTCGAGCAGGGCGACGACTCGCCCGAAGGCTGGAGGCTGTCGGCGCCGCCGGGGGAGTGGGTCCGCAGCGGCCGCACCGGCGCGCGCTGCGTGGCGGTGACCGGTTCGGGCGAGGACTCGAATTTCTGGCGGTGCGACGGGGTGAAGTTCGAGCCGTCGCAACTGTATCGTTTCTCGTTCTACGCGCGCTGCACGCCGGGCACCACCGGCGGCCTCATCAGCGGGCCGTCGTTCGCCAACCGCGATCTGCCGATGGGCGAGACGTGGGACCGCAAGTCGTTCGTGTTCGCGGCCCCCACGGTCGTCTCCTCCAACGCTGTCCTGCGGCTCGGCCACTGGCACATGAAGGGCACGGCCCTGTTCGACGACGTGGACCTGCGGCCGGTGCAGGCGGTCCACGCGAACATCGCGGGCGTTGAGCTGGGCGCGGGCGAGACGATGCGCGACAGCCTGTACCGTTTCCACACCCAGTTGGGCGGCGAAGGTGGCAACTATGCGCATCCGCTCGATGCCTACGGGGCGGGCTTCAACAGCAACCGCTGGACGTTCGGTCCCGGCGGCTATGTCGTTTACAAGCACCAGGTCGGCAGCCACACGCAGCGCAACGGCAAGGTGACGGTCAGCCTCTGCCATTACACGGGTGGCCGGTGCATGATCG
>CAZAAF010000239.1:0-7339 GCA_964482575.1 uncultured Verrucomicrobiota bacterium
AGGACAAGCCGGTCATCGGCAAGGTCTGGCAA
This sequence comes from uncultured Verrucomicrobiota bacterium, assembly GCA_964482575.1. Classification (GTDB taxonomy): domain Bacteria; phylum Verrucomicrobiota; class Verrucomicrobiia; order CAIQCK01; family CAIQCK01; genus CAIQCK01. The sequence continues at coordinate 33 of CAZAAF010000239.1, forward strand.
TGGTGCCAGCAGCATCCGCGATGGACCGCCGCCATCGCGGCCACCCTGGTGGTGCTCTGCCTGATCATGCTGTCCAGTGTCTCGCGCAGCAGTTCCATCCCGCGCGCCTATTACACAGTCAAACGCGGTGATTTCCTGATTTCCGTCGTCGAAGGCGGCACTTTGCGGGCGCTCAACGAGTTCTCCATCCGTTCCAACGTCGAAACGATGACCAAGATCATCAGCATCGTCCCGGAAGGTACCTACGTCCACAAGGGCGAATCACTGGTGACGCTCGACTCAAGCCAGATCAAGGACGGCCTCGATTCGCAGGAAATCACGGTGGAGAACAGCCGGTTCGCCCTGGTGCAGGCCGAACAGGCGCTCCTCATCCAGAAGAGCGTGGTGGAAAGCAACCTCAAGGACGCCGAGATGAAGATCGAGTTCGCCAAGGCCGACCTGGAGAAATACATCGAAGGCGACTGGCCGCAGCAAAAGAACAACTCGGACAGTGCCATCACCCTGGCCGCCGAGGACCTTGTGCGCGCCAAGGACCGGCTGAGTTGGACGAAGGTGCTCAACGACAAAGGATATGCAACCAAGGCCGACCTGCAGGCGGACACGATGGCCGTGGAACAAAAAGAGGTCGTCCTGGCACAGGCGAAGGAAGCGCAATTGCTGCTGTTCAAATACACCTTCCCCAAACAACGGCGGCTGCTGGAAGCGTATGTGGACTCCTATCAGAAGGAACTCCAGCGGCTCAAGCAGCGTTCCGCCTCGCAGGTCGCCCAGGCCGAGGCTGACCTGACGACCCGCCGCCGCACGCTCGCCCTCCAGCAGGAACGGCTCGACGAGCTGAAGAAGCAGATGGAACTCTGCAAGATCAACGCCCCCTCCGACGGCCTGGTGGTGTACAGTTCCAGCACGTCCGGCTCCTATTCCAGCATCCTCATCGAGGAAGGCGCCTCGATCCGGTACCGGCAGGAAATCATCAAGCTGCCGGACATCAACCAGATGGTGATCGAGATCCGGGTGCACGAATCGCATATCACGAAGATCAAGCCGGGCCAGACGGCGTATATCACCATCGACTCCATGCCCGATCTGCGTTTGAAAGGGCATGTCCACAAGGTGGCCGTGCTGCCGGATTCCTCCAGCCGTTATTACAACCCCACCCTCAAGGTCTATGTCACCGAAGTCCTGGTGGACGACGCGTTGCCGCCCGAACTCAAACCGGGCGTTTCCGGTCGTGCCGAGGTCGTCATCACCAACCTGCTCAACGTGCTGGCCGTTCCGATCCAGGCGGTCGCGTCCATCAAGGGTGAACAGGTCTGTTTCGTGGGCAAGGGCTCCTCGCCCCGGAAGGCGGTGGTCGAGGTGGGCCTCTACAATGACAAGTTCATCGAAATCAAGACTGGCTTGAAGGAAGGCGACGACCTGTTGATGGCACCCCTGCTTGAATCGGATGAGATCGACTTGTCCGGCTCGATCGTAGGCGCCAATGAATACGAGGCGGACCGCAAGGCCGCGGGCAAGAAACGCAAGGGCGGCAAAGCCATCGGGCCGCAGGAGAAGCCCTCCCCCTCCAAGCCGCCCACGCCCCTGCAAACCCTCCAGCAACCGCTGAAGGAGTTGCGCCGCGCCGCCCAGCCGCTCGAGGCTGCGCATGCCACCGTCCAGGAATCCGCTGCCCTGTCGTCCACCAACCGGTCCGCCGGCGTCGCGGTTCCCAAGAAGTCCTCCTCCGCGCCATGAGCGACGATCCCATCATCCGGCTGGTCAAACTGGAGAAGGTGTACGACCTCGGGGCGATCCAGGTCCACGCCCTGCGGGGCGTCAGCCTCGACATCCAGGCCGGGGCCTATGTCGCGATCATGGGGCCTTCCGGCTCCGGCAAATCCACGATGCTCAACCAGCTCGGCTGCCTCGACCGGCCCAGCGGGGGCTCCTACTTCCTCGGCGGCGAGGACGTCGCCCGGATGGACGACGACCAGTTGTCCACCGTGCGCGGCAAGAAGCTCGGCTTCATCTTCCAATCCTACAATCTCATCGACCAGCTCAGCGTCATCGAGAACATTCACGTTCCCCTCTTCTACCAGGGCGTCGATCTCAACGATTGCTACGACCATTGCGTCAAGCTTGCCCAACTGGTCGGCCTCGGCAACCGGCTGCATCACCGGCCCAAGGAACTCTCCGGCGGCCAGCAGCAGCGCGTGGCCATCGCCCGCTCGCTCGTCAATGATCCGTTGATGATCCTCGCCGACGAGCCCACCGGCAACCTCGACTCCGCCACCGGCACGGAGATCCTGAACCTGCTCGACTCCCTCAATGCCCAGGGCAAGACCATCGTCCTGGTCACCCACGGCGAAGAAGTGGCCGAGCGCGCGCATCGCGTGCTGCACATGAAGGACGGCGTCATCGACCACGAAATCCACCACCGGGTGCTCCGGCGCGTGGTGGCTGAAATCGAGAACAACGACACCCAGGTGTTTCCACGCAAGTGATCAACACGACGGCCATCTTCCGCACGGTCAACCTGGGCATCAAGAGCCTGCTGCTCCACAAGCTCCGCTCGGCGCTGACCATGCTAGGCATCATCTTCGGCGTCTGCTCCGTCATCGCCATGCTCGCCATCGGCGAGGGCGCCTCCTACGAAGCCCAGCAGGCCATCAAAAAACTCGGCAGCAACAACATCATCATCCGCAGCGTCAAACCCTCCGAGGAAAACGTCGTGGGCAGCACCGGCCGCAGCCGCGTCAGCGATTACGGCCTGACCTACGCCGACGCCGCCCGCCTGCAATTGACCCTCGCCGGCGTCCAGCACGTCCTGCCCATGCGCATCATCCGCGACAGCGTCCGTTTCAACCGGTTCAACGTCGCCAGCCAGATCATCGGCACCTTCCCCAACTACTCCCACATTACCGGCCTCGAAGTGGTCCGCGGCCGGTTCATCACCAAGAACGACGAGGTCCACACCGAGAATGTCTGCGCCATGACCGTCAACCTCGCCAGCCAGTTGTTCCCCTACCAGGACCCGCTCGACGAGGAGGTGCGCGTGGGCGTGGACTACTATCGTGTCGTGGGCCTGGTGCGCGAACGCTCCTCCATGGACAAACGCCCGGGCACCAGCGGTCCCTCCGACGGCAAGGCGCTGGACAACAACATCTACATCCCCCTGTCGTGCGCCCGCAGCCGTTTCGGCGAGACGCTGTTCCGCCGGTCGTCCGGCAGTTTCGAGGCCGAGCGCGTCCAGCTCCACCAGATCACCCTGCAGATGGTGGACACCGACGCCATCGAGCCGGCCGTGCCGGACATCGAAGCCATGCTGAAACATTTCCACAACAAGAAGGACTACGAGATCATCGTACCGCTGCAGTTGCTGCGGCAGGCGGAGCAGACCAAGCGCATCTTCAACATCGTGCTCGGCTCCATCGCCGCCATCTCGCTGCTGGTCGGCGGCATCGGCATCATGAACATCATGCTCGCCACCGTCACCGAGCGCACCCGCGAGATCGGCGTCCGCCGCGCGCTGGGCGCGCGCAAGAAGGACATCATCACCCAGTTCCTGGTCGAGACCGTCGTGCTCTCGCTCGGCGGCGGCATCATTGGCGTGGTGGTGGGCGTCCTGGTGCCGTTGATCGTGTCCCACTTCGCCGACATGAAGACCATCATCACCTTCTGGTCGCTGGGACTGGCTTTCGGCATTTCCGGTCTCACCGGCATCGTCTTCGGCCTCTACCCCGCCCGCCGCGCCGCCAACCTCAGCCCCATCGAAGCGTTGCGCCACGAGTAGCGCCGCCGCCTTGGAATCGCTTGTCTTGGGCGAAAACCTGACATAGGATTCGCGCCCAATCATTACGACTATGAAAAACGCGTCCCGCTCCTCCGTCACGCCGTTCGTCACGTCGAACCGCCGCCAGTTCCTCAGCCAGCTCACCGCCTGGTCCGCCGGACTGCTGGCCGCACCGCCCATCTTCCAGCTGTTCCCGCAGTCGCTGAACGCCGCCACGGCCGAGCCGCTCCTGGCCGTCGCCAAGGGCACCAACTACGAGGCGCTCGTCGCCAAGGTGCTGGAGCCGCTCGGCGGCCTCGCGCCGTTCATCAAGAAGGGCGCGCGCGTCGTCATCAAACCCAACATGTCGTGGGACCGCAAACCCGAGCAGGCGGCCAACACGCATCCGCTGCTGGTCAAGGCCATGGTCAAACTCTGCCTCGGCGCCGGCGCGTCCAAGGTGATGATCTTCGACCGCACCTGCCAGGACATGCGGCTCTGCTACGCCAGTTGCGGCACCCCGGCCATCCTGGAGTCCATGAACGACCCGCGCGTCGCCTGCACGTTCGTGGACGACCGCAAGTTCGTGCCGGTCAAGATTCAGAAGGGCAAAGGCATTGCCGAGTGGGAATTCTACAAGGACGCGCTCAATGCCGACTGCTACATCAACATGCCCATCGCCAAGGACCACAAGCTGGCCCGGCTCACGGTGGGGTTGAAGAACATCATGGGCATCATCGGCGGCAAGCGCGGCCAGCTCCACCAGAGCCTCCCGCAAAAAGTAGCCGACCTCAACACCGTCGTGAAACCCACCCTGACCGTCGTGGATGCCACGCGCATCCTGCTCCGCAACGGCCCCAGCGGCGGCAAGATGGACGACGTGAAGGAGATGCACACCCTGTTTGCCTCCACCGACACCGTGGCTGCCGACGCCTATGCCTCCACCCTCTTCGGCTTGAAACCCGATGAGCTGGAGACCACCAAGGCCGGCTTCGAGATGGGCCTCGGCCAGATGGACTTGAACAAGGTCAAGATCGTCAACGTGTAGCGCAGTGACGAAACGTCGCCGGGGTTGTTCAAAGGCCGCGTGAACCTGCGTTCGATTCACATTCCCGCGAAGTGGTGGCGTCGTGCCGCGCAGGTCCTTTGCCTGTTTGCGTTCCTCTGGCTCTTCCGCAAGACCGAGAGCGACGGCAGCGGCACCATCGCCTTCGCCGCCAACATCCTTTTCCGGCTCGACCCGCTGGTGGCGGCGTCGGCCGCGCTCGCCGGCGCCAAGTTCATCGTTGTGCTCTGGCCCGCGCTGCTCACCGTGGTCCTCACGCTGCTGCTGGGCCGGTTCTTCTGCGGCTGGGTCTGCCCGTTGGGCACGCTGCTCGACATGCTCCACCGGGCGGCCCATCTCATCCGCCAGTGGCTGGGCAAACCCAAACGCCCCTCCCCCCGCGCCGCCAACGCCGTGCCGGATGACGAGGAGAACAATCCCGACTTCTTCCGCTGGCGCGTCGTAAAGTTCTTCCTCCTCGGCGCGGTGCTGGTCAGCGCCGTTTGCGGTTTTCAGATCATCGGCTACCTCGACCCGTTCTCCATCCTCGTGCGCGGCATGGCCGTGGCGATCGATCCATGGCTGAACCGCGTGGTCACTGCACCGTTCACCTGGCTCATCCAGCATGCGCCGGATTCCGTCACCAATATCAGCGAGCCGGTCTACGCCTTCCTGAAAAACCACCTGCTGCCGTTCCAGCAAAACGCGTTCCTCTTCTCGTTCGTCTCGTTCGCCATCCTCGTGGCCGTCTTCGCGCTGGAATTCGTCGAGCGGCGGTTCTGGTGCCGCAACCTCTGCCCCACCGGTGCGTTGATCGGACTTCTCGCGCGGTTCTCGCGGCTGCGGCGGTTCCCCGGGCGCGCCTGCGGCCGGTGCAAGGCCGAGACCGGCTACGACGACCGTTGCCGCATGGGCGCGTTCGATGAAAAGGGCCGGCTGCACATGGAGTCGTGCAACGTCTGCCTCGACTGCCTCCACGAATGCCCCGTGGACCTGCCGCACTTCTCCTTCGACAAACCCAAGCTTCCGTCCGCGCCCCTTGAACCGTCGCGCCGGCTCTTTCTCGGCTCGATCGTCACCGGCCTCGCGCTGCCGCTGGTTTCCAACGCCCTGCCGGGCGCGCACACGCTGCCGGAGGACCTCATCCGCCCGCCCGGCGTGCTGCCGGAAAAAGACTTCCTCGACCTCTGCGTCCGCTGCGGCGAGTGCATGAAAGTCTGCACCACCAACGCCCTGCAACCCGTCCTGTTCGAGACGGGCGTGGACGGCGCGTTCTCGCCAAAATTCGTCGGCCGTATCGGCTACTGCGAATACAACTGCACCCTCTGCTCCCAGGTCTGCCCCACCGGCGCCATCCAGCTCCTGCCGCTCGTCCAGAAACAGAAGTTCATCATGGGCAAGGCGGTGTTCGACAAGAAACTCTGCCTGCCGTTCGCCAAGGCCGAGTCGTGCATTACCTGCGAGGAACATTGCCCCCTGCCCGAGAAGGCCATCCGGTTCAAGGACACCGAGGTCGTCCATCCCGTCACCAAAAAGCGTGTGCCGGTCAAGCAGCCCTACATCGTCTGGAGCCTCTGCATCGGTTGCGGCATCTGTGAAACCAAATGCCCCATCGACGGCAAATCCGCCGTCCGCATGATCCGCGAGGAAGCCATCCCGCCCGCCGTCCGCAACGACGCCGAGATCATGGACATGGTCAGCCAGCCCGCGCCCGGCTCCAGCCCCGCCCAACCGCCACCCAAATCGGACGGGTATTAAAACCCAACCTCATTCTCTTTCGGGAATCCCAACGTGATTCCATCACTCAGCCCAGCGGTTGGCCAGTCCTCCGGCCTGCCCTGGGTCAACAATCGTAGCAATCTCCCCAACTCGGAAAGCGGCTGACCTCATCCCCATCCACGGCTATTCCGTTCTCACCGGCCGCTCTTCCCCGTCACCACGCCAAACGCCTCCTTCAACAACGGGTCCATCGCGTCCGCCCACATCTCGTAACCCCTGGGTGACAGGTGCAGCATGTCGCGCATCACCGCGGTCGTAATCGAGCCGTCCTTCTCCAAAAACACATGCCCGATGTCGGCGAAGAAAACATGCTTCCCGTCGGCCAGATTCTTGATCTGGTCGTTGACGGCCTTGATCCGGCCCCGGACCGGCGCATCCGGCCTCTCGGAACACGGGAAGATGCCCAACACGAGCACCCTGGCATCTGGCAGCACCTTTCTCAGATACCGGACCACTGTCTGGATGCCTGCAGCCGTGTCCTCCGGCGTGTCGTTCTGCAGCAGGTTGTTGACCCCGATCAGAAGCACGATGAACTTCGGCGTGTAGCCCTCCAGCGACTTCCCCTCCGTCAGTCGCCATAACACCGTCTGCGTCTTGTCCCCGGTGATCCCGAAATTCGTGGCGAGGTCCCGATAGCGTTGGTTCCACGTGTTCAGCCCTCCCGGATACCGGTGCTCCGCCGGATACGTCCAGAGGTCGGTGATGGAATCGCCGATGAACGCCGTGCGGGCG
>CAZAAF010000240.1:0-547 GCA_964482575.1 uncultured Verrucomicrobiota bacterium
GTCGTCGGCGTCGTTCAGGAGAAGCGTCCGAAGAACTCCAGGCCCTTTGACTTCGTCGCCCACATCCACGGCCAGTGCCCGGAGTGCGACAGCCCCGTCCGCCGCGATCCCGAGCAGGTGGCGTGGCGTTGCGAGAACATCTCCTGCCCCGCCCAGCTCAAACGAGCGTTGGAGCATTTCGCCCATCGCGGCACGATGGACATCGAGGGTCTCGGCGAGGTCCTGGTGAACCAGCTTGTGGATCAAAAACTGGTCCGCGATGTCGCCGACATCTACACGCTCACCGTCGATCAGCTCGCGGCACTGGAGCGAATGGGCGAAAAAAGCGCACGAAACGTCCACGAAGCCATCCAGCTCAGCAAGGCGCGCGAACTCTGGCGCGTCATCATGGGCCTGGGCATCCTCCACGTCGGCTCCCAGGCCGCCAAGACGCTGGCGCGGCACTTTGGCTCGCTCGATGCGCTGGCGGCGGCCACGCCGGAGCAACTAATGGAGGCCGAGGACATCGGCGAGGAAATCGGAGCTGCTCTCGAGATTGAGGCTGGCC
>CAZAAF010000240.1:557-2178 GCA_964482575.1 uncultured Verrucomicrobiota bacterium
CCTTCACGACTTCTTCCAGAACAAGCGCAACCACGAGGTCATCGCCAAGCTCCGCCGCGCCGGGGTGAATCTCGAAGCCGTGGCCGCCGAGCGCAAGACCGCGGCGGGCGCATGGTCGGGCAAGACGTTTGTGCTGACCGGCGCGCTCACCAAGTTCACGCGCGAGGACGCCACCCGCCGGATTGAGGAACGCGGCGGGAAGGTCAGCGGCAGTGTCAGCAAGAAGACGGACTTTGTCGTCGTCGGCGCCGACGCCGGTTCCAAGCTGGACAAAGCGCGCCAACTTGGTATCAAGACATTGAGCGAAGACGAATTTGAACAGCTTTTGAAGTCATAACGACCCTTACGAGTCACGAATTACCAGTTACCAGTAACGCATACAAACAACGACCATGAAACCCTATCGCACCGCCGCCCTGATATTTGCCAGCCTCAGCGTCGCGCTGATCGCCTGCCAGACTCCCAGCTACAGCCAGCGTCGCAACACCGCTGTGGAGGACCCGGCCATCGCCACGATCCGCGCCGACATGCGCATCCTCGAGGAGCGCGTCAACAAGGCCTGCGGTGACGTGCAGGCGTTGCAGGTCAATTACGACCGCATGCAGCAAGAGGTGGCGTCCATCCGCCAGCAGCTTGGCGCCGCGGCGGCCGGTGGCGGCGTGGCTGCGACGGAAATCCAGCGGCTCGACTCACGCATCAACGCGGTGGACGCCGCGCGCAAGCACGACGCCGAGGTCATCGTCGGCCAGGTGACGGCGGAACTCCAGAAGCTCGGTGGCAGCGGCAGCGGCGTCTCCCGCCGGGCCAGCGCGGCCGGCGGCGAACCCACGCCCGCCGGGCGCTCGGGCAGCAAGCGGACCCTGGCCAGCAGCCCCGGCGCGGCCGGCGCGAATGCCGCCCCGGCTACCGGCGGCTCCGAACAGGGTTACGAGCATGTGGTCGAAAAGGGCCAGACGCTCAGCGCCATCGCCAAGGCCTACAAGACGTCGGTGGACGCCATCCGGAAGGCCAACAATCTCAAGAACGACACCGTCTATATTGGCCAGAAGCTGTTCATCCCGAAACAATAGGCCCTGGACTGCACCCCGGCGCGCATTGAATACTTCCACGAGTCACGTTGTCTAAACAGGTATGAAGCCCGAAACACTCAATACACGGCGGGGACGGCTGGCGGCCCACGTGCAAGGCTGGGTCCGGAGCATGCGGCACGGCCACTTCGACCGGACAGGCTTTTTCATGGCGGGCATTTTTCGCCAGTTCTCCCCCAGGCACGACAAGAAGTGCTCCCGCAACTAGCCGGGAGCTTGTCGTGACACCAGGGAGAGACGTTCATGTCGCGTATCCGTGACCAGGCTGAAAGAGGGAGCTTCAAGACCTCGACCAGTGAATCACAACCTCCGGGCGCCATCCGCCGGCTGTCCGGGACCCCGAGAACACACCTTTCCTCCCCGCCCTACTCGCCGCCGCCGTTGCCGCCGCGGCGCTGCCAGCGTTCCCGTCCGTTGTCCTGCTTCGGCACGGAGGTATCCGGCTTGAGATAGACCGCGTCCTTCCCCAGCACGGCTTCCAGTTCCTTCACCAGCTCGTCCGACGGCAGCACCTTGAACCCGTCGTGCGTGTC
>CAZAAF010000240.1:2212-7321 GCA_964482575.1 uncultured Verrucomicrobiota bacterium
AAACACCAACTCGCCCCCGGGCAGGATGAAGCACAGGAACAAGGGCACATGGCCGTTGTGACGGCCGACAATTTCCCGGATTTTTTCGAGTTGATCGGGTTTTGTGCGCGCCACATGCACGCGCAGGTGCATCTGCTTCGTGTACCGCCGCATCACATCGGTCAGCGGGATGATTTCCCGCCCGAAGATCTTCGCCTTCTCCTCGCGCTTGTCCACGTTGCCCATGACGTAGATGGCCTTGCCGGTCTCGAAATGCGGCCGGGCCTGGTCAAACGCCTCGTTGAAGCACAACACCTCGACGGTGCCATGGAGGTCCTCCACGGTGATGGCCGCCCACGGCTTGTTGGTCTTCGACGACAGGCGCTGGACGACATCCACCACGATGCCGCCGAGGCGTGTCGGGGCGCGTTCCTCCAGCGTTTTGAGACTCTCCGTCGAATGCAGCTCGTAGCGCTCCAGCAATTTGGCGTACTGCGCCAGCGGATGGCCCGAGAGATAGAAACCCATCAGTTCCTTCTCGAACGCAAGCAACTGGTTCTGCGGCCATTCCTCGGTCTTCTCGGCCTTCGTGCGCTGGATCGTTGTCGAGGGAATCTCGTCGTCGAGCGACCCGAAGAGCGACACCTGCCCCTGCGCCTTGTCGCGCTGGACGGCGGCGGCGCGCCCGAGCGCCTGCTCGATCTCGTTGAAGACCTGCAGCCGCGGCTGGCCCGTGAAATCGAACGCGCCGCATTTCGCCAGCGCCTCGATGGTCTTCCGGTTGCACGCGCGCGTGTCCACGCGCTCGCAAAAATCAAAGAGGTTCTTGAACGGCCCGCCCTGTTCGCGGCTGGCAATGACCGCCTCCACGGCAATCTCGCCCACGCCCTTGATCGCCGCGAGGCCGAACCGCAGTTTGCCCGCCGCGCAAGCGTCCGGCTTGCGACCGGCCGCCTCGTGTCCCACCTGCAAGCCGGAAGCTTGCGCCACGTCCGGCAGCGAGACGCCGAAATTCAGCGGGCTGCTATTCACGTCGGGCGGCAGCACCTCGATGCCCATCTCGCGGGCCTCGCCGGTGAACACCACCAGCTTCTCCTGGTTGCCCAATTCGCTCGAGAGCAGCGCGGCCATGAACTCCACGGGGTAGTTCGCCTTCAAGTAGGCGGTCTGGTACGCGATGAGGCCATAGGCCGCCGCGTGCGACTTGTTGAAACCGTAGCCGGAAAACTTGTCGAGCAGGTCGAATATCTTCTCCGCCTTGGCGGCCGGGATCTTGTTCTTCTCGCCCGCGCCCTTGACGAACTTCTCCCGCTGCTTGGCCATTTCCTCGGCCTTCTTCTTGCTCATGGCGCGGCGCAACAAATCCGCGCCGCCGAGCGTGTACCCGCCGAGCGCCTGCGCGGCCTGCATGACCTGCTCCTGGTAGATCATGATGCCGTACGTCTCGCGGCAGATGGGCTCGAGCAGCGGATGCTCGTACACAATTTCCTCGCGTCCGGCCTTGCGCGCAATAAACGACGGAATCAGTTCCATCGGACCCGGGCGGTAGAGGGCAATGAGGGCGATGATGTGCTCCAGCCGTTCGATGACGAACTTGCGGCACAAATCGCGCATGCCGCTGGATTCAAGCTGGAACACGCCCACGGTATCGCCGCGGTTGAGCAGCGCGTACGTCGGCGCATCGTCCAGCGGCACGCGGCCGATATCCAGGTCCACACCGCGTCCCTCGCGGATGCGCTGGACGGCATCGGCAATCACCGTCAGCGTGCGCAGCCCGAGGAAGTCCATCTTCAGCAACCCCAGCTCGCCCAGCGGCCCCATGGCGTACTGGGTGATGATGGCGCCGTTTTGGTCACGCGTGAGCGGGATGACTTCGTTGAGCGGCTGGGCGCCGATGACGACGCCCGCGGCGTGCGTGGAGCTGTTGCGTGCGAGCCCCTCGAGCGTCACCGCCACCTCGACGATCTCGCGCACCTGCGGCTCGTTGTCGTACGCGTCCTTCATCTCGGCGCTGACCTGCAACGCCTTGTGCAACGTCATCCCCAAGTCGGGCGGGATCATCCGCGCCACGCGGTCGCCGTCGCCGTAGGAGAGGCCCATAACGCGCGCCACGTCGCGCACCACCGATTTCGCGCCGAGCGTGCCGAACGTCACGATCTGCGCCACGCTCGTCTCGCCGTACTTGTTCCGGACGTACTCGATGACCTCGCCGCGCCGGGCGTCGCTGAGGTCAATGTCGATATCCGGCGGGCTGATGCGCTCGGGGTTCAGGAAGCGCTCGAACAGCAGCCCGTAGCGCAGCGGGTCCACCGCGCTGATGTGCAGCAGATACGTCACCAGCGAGCCAGCCGCCGAACCACGGCAGCCGACCGGAATGCGGCGCTCCTTCGCATGACTCACGAAATCGCCCACGATGAGGAAGTAACTGACGAAGCCGGTCTTCTCGATGATCTTCAGCTCCGTCTCCATCCGCTGGATGATCTTGTGCTGGTCGGGCGTCTCCGGGTTGGTGGCGTCGAACCCGTAACGGCTCATCACGCCCTCATTGCAAAGCCGCCGCAACGCCGCTTCGCGCGATTCTCCGGAGGGAGGATTGAAGACCGGGTAGAGGTTCCCGCCGAAATCGATCCGCAGGTTGCACTGCTCGGCGATGCGGAGCGTGTTCTGCAACGCCTCGGGCACCTCGCCGAAGATCTTCGCCATCTCCTCGGCCGATTTCATGTAGAACTGGTCGCTCGGATACCGCATCCGCCGCTCGTCCTGCAGCGTCGTCTGTGTGCCGATGCAAATGAGGCAGTCGTGCGCGTGCGCGTGCTCCGGCTTCAGGTAATGCACGTCGTTGGTGGCCACCAGCGGCAGGCCCATCTCCTTCGCCATCGTCCGCAGCCGGCGGTTCACCGTCCGCTGCTGCTCCAGCCCGTGGTCCTGCAGTTCCAGGTAAAAACAGCCCGGCTCGAAAATCTGGCGCAACTGGTCCGCCGCCGCCTGCGCCTGTTTCGGCTGCTCCTCGGCCAGCTTCTGCGGCACCTCGCCCTTGAGGCAGCTCGACAGCGCGATCAACCCCTTGGAATGCTGGGCCAGCAGTTCCTTGTCCACGCGCGGCTTGTAGTAAAACCCCTCGAGGTGCGCCGAGGTCACCAGCCGGACGAGGTTGTTGTAGCCGGTCTTGTCCTTCGCCAGCACGATCAGATGGTTGGCCGCGTCGCGCGCGTTCGTGGCCTGCTTCTCCAGCCGGCTGCCCGGGGCCACGTACAACTCGCACCCCACGATCGGCTTCACCCCGCTCTTCTGCGCCGCCTGGTAAAATTCGATCACCCCGAACATGTTGCCATGATCGGTGATGGCCACGGCCGGCATCTTCAACTCGCGCGCGCGGGCGACCACCCCGGGCGTATGCCCGTAGAGGTCATCCACCCGGCACGCGCCGTCGAGGACGCTGTATTCCGTATGCAGATGCAGATGAACAAACTCCGCGTGACTCATGTGGCGTCGAGTATAGGCGGATGCGCCGGGATGACAAGCGGAGTCGCAAGACGGGACACACGAATCCGGAATACAAGCCGGTTCTCCGGCGCCCGCTGGCGTTGACAACCGCGGCGTCTGCCTCCGGTCCTCACGATTCCCGTTTGGTCAGGCAATTCATAATTCCCTGCGACAATTTCAGGAGGGACTCACTTTTTTCTTCCCTCCGCCCCGCGGCGCTGCTACATACAGAGCCGAAGTTCAGCATTCCGGAACACGGTAAATGCCGTGGCGGTCCCGCCGCTGTAATCGGGGACGCCGGTCACTGGGCGAAAAGCCAGCCACTGGGCCAGTATGGACGGGAAGGCGTGATCGAGCGGTTGATCCGAAAGCCAGAAGACCTGCTGAATGGACGACAATTTGGAATCTGATGGCAAAAGGTTCCGACGGACCCTCGTGGTCTGTCGGGGCCTTTTTTATTTGGTGAACAACGAAAGGAACGGACAATGAAGAAGAGCGCAAAGAAGTCGTTGAAGGACGTGATCGCCAGCCGGAAGTGCTGCAAAGCCGACGGCACGGGCCTGTCGCACTACATCCTCATGGATAAGAAGTCCAAGTAATGAAGCGCGACGCCATTCCCATGGTGGTTGACAAGGCGGCCCCCTCGCGGGGCCGCTTTGTCAACACGGGTAACGGTCCCACCCTCCAGCCGCTCGAAATCGGCCATGCCACGCACGTGGCGCTGGTTGATCCCGACACGGCGTTCTGGTCGCTCGTCCGCCGCGACCAGCTCGGCGACGCGCTGCACGACAGCGGGCTGCTGCGCGCCTACCGCCGGAAGTCGGCGGAGTTCGCCAAGGAAATGCGGATGCTGCGTTTCGGGCTGAAACCATCCGCCGTCTATTTCAACCCGACCGCCCGCTGCAATCTCAACTGCACCTACTGCTACATCCCGGAGACGATGCGCCGCAGCGGGCCGCAGATGACCACCGCGGAGTTGCTCGACGCGCTCGCGCGGCTGAAGGCCTATTTCAAGACCACCGTCCCCAAGGGGCGGCTGCCGCAAATCGTGTTCCACGGCTCGGAGCCGTTGCTGGCCCGCGAGGCGGTGTTTGCCGGCATCGAGAAGTTCGGCAACGACTTCCGGTTCGGCGTCCAGACCAACGCCACGCTGCTGGACGACAGCGCGATTGATTTTCTGACGTCGCACGGCTGCGGCATCGGCCTCTCGCTCGACAGCTACGATCCGCGCATCGCCAACCGCACCCGCCGGACGTGGGAAGGCCGCGGCGCGTACGAGCATGTGCTGCGCGCGATGGACAAACTGCGCGGGTACAGCGGCTACAACGTCATCTGCACCGTCACGACGGAGAACCTGAAGCACCTGGTCAAGACGGTGGAATTTTTCCACCAACAGGAAGTGCCGGCGTGCATGTTGAACATCCTGCGCTGCACCCTGCCCCGGTCGCGGCAGGTGAAGCCGCGCGACCACGACGCAGCGAAGTATTTCACCGCCGCGCTCGACCGCACGTACGAGCTGTACCGGAAGACCGGCCGCAAGCTGGTCGTGGCGAACTTCGCGAACATCCTCGTCTCCATCCTCGCGCCGGCGGCGCGGCGGCTCATGTGCGACATCTCGCCCTGCGGCGGCGGCCGCTGCTTCTTTGC
>CAZAAF010000241.1:0-1944 GCA_964482575.1 uncultured Verrucomicrobiota bacterium
CGACGCGGTTTGCCAATCATCTCGACGACTGGCCGCTGATGGATCACATGGAGGGGCTCTGGGCGCTCGGCCGGCACGAGGATTACCGCCTGTGCCTCTGGGGACACATTGGCTATCACCAGGCGGCGGGGCATCTCACCGCCTACGAGCAGGTGTCGTTCCCGCCCGGACGGAAGGTGGCCGACTATTGCCTGCCGTGCCAGTTGGTCGCGGTCCGTGCCGCGCGCCGGCTGGCGTAGGCTACCGTGGCACGCCCATGCGGTCCTTGAGTTCGAGCGGCGTGTCGCGATCCGCCAGGGTCTTGTCGAGGATCGGGCCGTAGAGTTCCGGCCGGCGGCCGGACAGGAGCACGGCGCGAAAGTCGTTGCGCCGCTCGGGAACGAACTTTGGGAAATAGGCGGAAAGGTATCCCGGTTTTCCAGCGCGCCCGGGCTTGTCGGAGGGCGCAAACCAGACCCGGCCGGCGTCGAGGTCCACCTCGGTGGTGGCGACGCCTTCGCTCCAGTAGGGCGTGGCGGTCACTGCATAACCGTAGGGATCCACCACGTAACTGCGCTGGCTGATGTCCGACATTGGAAAATGCGCCGCCACCATCCAGACCGCGTTGTCGAGCGCGCGCGTGGCCTGCATCCACTGGTTGAACACCCCCGACGCGCCCCACGATTGCGACGGACAGAAGAGTATCTCCGCCCCTTTCAAGGCCATCGTGCGCGCGATCTCCTGCGAGTAGATGTCCCCGCACAGGATGATGCCGATGACGCCGAAGTCGGTGGCAAACACCGGCAGCTCCTGGCTGTCGCCATACTGGGAAATGCGATATTTGCCCACGACCTGGCCGGCGCGGTCCCACAGATACGCCCAACTGGCCCGGCTCCCTTTCTTGTACGGCATCCCCGGGTCCCGCAGGCCGCCAATGATGATGTAGCTGTGATATTTCCGCGCCTTCTCCCCGACCATCGCAAACGTCTTCTCCGCCGCCGGCGTATCGGTCGGAAAACCGAACTCGCTCATCACGATCACGTCGGAACCCCGCGCGCCCGCCGCGTCGAGAATTCTGGCAAACTCGGAGTCGGGACCCGGGTTCGGACCGTGGTGGGCGAATACTTGCGCGATGCTGACCGTGATCCGCCGCTTCTGCGGTTTGGCGACGAGCGGTTGGACGTTGCGTTCGACCAGGGCGCGGAACAGGCTGCGGTCCTCGTGGAAGGTCAGTTGGTAAAGGTCCGTGGGCCGGCTCAGGTCCACCGCCGCCACGGCCACGCCCGCGCGGAGGCCTGTGTCGGCCACGATAATGCCCGACCGGTCAATGACACATCCGCGGCCCAGCGGCGCGCCGGCGTAGGTGGGATGGTTGCTGCACAGATACGGCAGGTCGCTGGCGTAGCTGGCGCACGCGAACGTGACGTGGTCGTCGAACGCGCGCGTCCTCATCAACACCTCCGTGGATGCCGACTGCGGCACCGGCTCCGGCGCGCTCGAACACAGTACCAGCTCCGCGCCCTTCAGTGCCAGCACCAGCGGCACCTCCGGCCAGTACAGGTCCGTGCCGATCATCAACCCGACCTTGCCGAACGGCGTGTCGAAGACCGGCAGCTCGTCGCCCAGCGCGCACGACTCGTAGGGCAGGCGATGCGACTTTCGATACCGGGCCGCCACCGTGCCGTCGGGACCGATCAGATAGGAGGTGAGATAGGTCTTGTCACCGGCCTGTTCCCGGAGATTGGCGACGACGTGGATCTTCGCCCGGGCGGCTGCCTGCCGGATCGCGTTCAGCGCGGCGGTGGCCTCTGCGCCGCCGTCCGTCGGCACGCATTCCTGTGGCAGACAGACGATGTGCGGGTGTTGGTCCGCCGCCCGCCCGAGCATCTCCAGCGTGTGCGCCAGTGTCCGGTCCTTGTCTGCCCACGAAAGTGTGATGGCGGCGACGCGCGCCGGTTCGGCGGC
>CAZAAF010000241.1:1954-2903 GCA_964482575.1 uncultured Verrucomicrobiota bacterium
CACGCCGCCACTCCGATCATCCCCAGCGGTTTTCCAAAGTTCGCAAGTTGCATGCGTCCTCCTTCGTCACGGTTTGCAGACCGCGATGGCGCGCGCCATGGCGCGGATGTTCTCCGGCTTCATGTCGTCGGTCAGGCTGTTGGACGACGAAAGGATGTAGCCGCCGCCGCGACCGATCACCTCGATCCGCCGCCGGACCTGTGCCTCGATCTGTTCCGGCGACTGCTGGACGAGGTCGGCCATGAAGATATTCCCGACAAGGGCGACACGCGAGCCGTATTGCGCCTTCACTGTCTCGATGTCCATCACGTCGGGCTGGAGGGGATGGATTCCCGCCTGGTCAAGCTCCAGCCAGTCGTCCAGCAACGGCGTCATGTCGCCGTCGCTGTGCGTGATGAGCGGCCGAGTGAATGCCGCCGCCACCGCTTTCTCCTTCGGCAGGATGTGCTCGCGATAAAACTCCGGGCGGAAGACCGGCCCGGAGTTGAACGCCACGTCGTCGAACGCCCAGATCACGTCGAATCCGATGTCTTCGAGCACCGGCACGACCTTTGCGGTCCAGTCGGCGTAGGCGTCGTGGATGTCGGCGATGAGCCGGGGATCGTCCGCCATGGCGTAGGCGAACGCCTCCAGCCCCATGCTGAGCAGCGTCGCGCCGATGCCGAGCCGCACGCACGCGCACGCGCAATCGTCGCCCTTGTGCGTGATGAACGCGCGCGCGTTGGCGACGAATCCGCGGTCCTCGGGAGATGGCAGTCTGAAGAGCCGGTCGAAATCTCCGCGCGTCCGGATCAAGCCTTCGCCGACCAGCACGGGCGAGCCGTCGTCGGCCTTCTTCAACCGCTCGCAAAAGATCGGCGCAAACGCGCAGAACTGGAGGTTGTCCTTGCCGAGCGCGCGGTTGACCTTCTTCTGCTCTTCGGCCAGTTCCGCGCCCGGCTGCCGGCTG
>CAZAAF010000241.1:2913-3718 GCA_964482575.1 uncultured Verrucomicrobiota bacterium
TTCGCCGCACACCGCCGACGCGATGCCGTTGCCGACAATGCCTTCGATCCACGGCACGCGGTCCACCGGTTCGTGGCGCAGGGCGGCGAGCACGCGCTCGCGCGGGAGCATGGATTGCGGCCGGGTCATGGGTCTCAGATTTCCGTCCACTGCCCGGGCACCGGCACGGGGTAGCGGCCTTGCGCGTCGGCCTTCGCCGGCGGCAGGCTGTCGCCGGTGAGCGTGTCGAGGTTCGGGCAGAACTGGAAGTTGGAGGCCATGGCCTCGTCCCACGTGATGACCTTGCCGGAGTGGACCGCCGCGCGTCCCATGATATCGGCCAGGTTGGTGAACGCGGCGCGTTTGGCTTCGTTGTGCGGCTTGTTCCTGCGGATGGCGTCGAGCAGCACGTTCCACTCGGCCTGCCACGGTGTGCAGGGTTCCGGGTCCGCCTCCCAGGCGACGTTGTCGGCCGCAATGCGCTGGTCCTTGTAGATTTGCACGGTCTTGGCCTGGGCGTGATGCGCCGCCGGGATTTGCGCGGCGCACTTCGTGCCGTGAATGTAGGTGGAGAAGTCGTAATGGCACTGCGCCAGCCATCGCACGGTGTCGAAAGCCTTCGAGCCGTCGGCAAAGGTCCATTCTATGCCCAGCGAGTCCAGATTTTGACCGCAGTCGCGGGAGGTGGCCACCCGGCCGCCAATGCCGTGGGCCGACACCGGCCAGGCGTTCTTGACCCAGCACAGCTCGTCAATCTGGTGGATGTTCATCTCGGCGAACAACCCGCCCGACACCCAGAGGAAGTGCACGAAATGGCTGATCTGCC
>CAZAAF010000241.1:3728-7292 GCA_964482575.1 uncultured Verrucomicrobiota bacterium
GCAAGTCCATCTCCTTTTCGTCCGGCTTGCGCTCCTTCAGTATCCCGACGGGTTGCATCCGGAACGCGCGCGTGAATTGGATCGGGCCAAGCTGGCCGTCGCGGATGCGCTGCATGAGTTCCTGCCGCGCCTTCGAGTGCCGGTACATCAGGCCGGCGGCGATTTTGAGCTGTTTCGCCTCCGCCGCCTCGCCGGCCTTGAGGATTCGGCGCACGCCGGGCGGGTCGCACGCAAACGACTTTTCCATGAACACATGGATGCCCCTGGCGACGGCGTATTCCAGTTGCATCGGACGCCACGCCGCGTAGCCCGTGAGCATCGCGACGTCGCCGGGCCGCAGGCAGTCGATCGCCTTCTTGTACGCATCGAACCCCACGAACTGCCGGTCGGCCGGCACGTCCATCCAGCGGGCGTACTTCTCGCCGAGGTACTTCAGCGCGCGGTCGAGGCGCGGTTGAAAGAGGTCCGCCATCGCCACGAGCCTGACGGGGCCGTTGGGCGATTCGAACGCGTTGACCACCGCGCCGCTGCCGCGGCTGCCGCAGCCGATCAGGGCCAGGCGGATGGTGTTGTCCTCGCCGGCGTGCACCCACGGCGCCGCCTGGCTGGCCAGCGCCGCGCCGGCCAGCCACCGGCCGCTGCCGGCCAGGAACTCGCGCCGGGAGGAGGAATTCAGGAACGTGAACGACGGGCGTTGATGTGTGTTCATAAGGCTCATGGCTGGTTGATGGGGCGCGAGGGTGGGCCCGCGACGCTTGATTCACAATCCGGATTCGTATATAAAAATACCGGTTTTTGGTCGCTCCATCCGACAACCCGACATGCCATGACTGCGCCGCGCGTTGCCCTCCTGGTCGAGACCTCCCGCGAGTACGGACGCGGCATCCTGCGCGGCGTCATCCGCTTTCACCAGGAGCGCGGCCCGTGGTCGTTGTATTTCAAACCGCAGGGGTTGGGCGCGCCGCCGCCCTCCTGGCTGGGGTCCTGGCGGGGCGACGGCATCCTGGCGCGCATCAATGACCGGCGCATGGCCAAGGCCGTCCTGCGCGCGAAGGTGCCCGCCGTGGATTTGCGCGGCGCGATCGCCGGCCTGGGGTTGCCGCTCGTGGGCATGTCCAACCTCGCCGTCATGCGGCTGGCGGTGGAGCATTTCCTCGAACGCGGATTCCGCCATTTCGCCTTTTGCGGCACCGCGCCCCGCGAGAACCGGTATCAGGATGAGCGGGCCGAGTTGTTCCAGCGGCTCCTCGCGCGTCACGGATTCCCGTGCCGCGTGTATCCCGCCTCCAGCCGCCTGAGGGGCGCCTGGGACCCGGAGCAGCGCGACATTGCCCGGTGGCTCCAAAGCCTGCCCACCCCCGTGGCCGTGATGACCTGCCACGACGACCGGGGCCAGCAGGTGCTCGACGCCTGTCTGCGAGCCCGGCTCGCCGTGCCGGACGAGGTGGCCATCCTCGGCGTGGACAACGACCCGTTTCTCTGCAACCTCTCCAGCCCGCCGCTGTCGAGCATCGATGTCAACCCGGAGCGCATCGGCTACGAGGCAGCGGCGTTGCTGAGCCGCATGATGAAGGGGCGCTGCCTGGCGCGGCGCAACCTGTATTTCCTGCCGCGGGGTGTCGTGACGCGGCAATCCACCGATGTCACCGCCGTCAGGGATCCCCACGTGATGGCGGCGGCCCGGTTGATCCGCGACCACGCCTGTGAACCGGTGAGCGTGGAACAGTTGCTCGTGCGGGTGCCCCTCTCACGCAGCGCGCTGTTCCGGCGGTTCAAACAGCAGCTCGGCCGCTCGCCGAAGGAGGAGATGACCCGCGTGCGCCTGGAACGGGCGAAGGAACTGTTGCGGAGCACGCCGCTGTCGATGGCCGCGATTGCCGAGCGCACGAGCTACGGCGAGGCGAAGTACTTCATCGAGGTGTTCCATCGCGCCACCGGCACGACGCCGCTGCGTTATCGGAAACAGTTCCCGGCCGCGCCTTCGAAAAACGTCTGAAGCCGTCGGCGGCGTCACGTCCCGCACCGGCGCAGGATGCACAACGACCGCGCGGGCAGCGTCCATTGGCGTTGCGGCGCGCCGCCGTCGGCGGCCGATGCATACGCGTCGCGCGTGGCGACCGCGGCGGCGGCCGGGCCGTATTTGGCCAGCACGAGATGAAAGTCGCGGTTTGCGAACGCGGAGGCGACCACATCCTTCTGCGGCGGCTGGGCGAACAAATCCGAGTCGCCGATCTCCAGCCACGCCCACGTGCCTTCCTCGACGATCGGCCGGTAGCGCTGGAGCCAGCGCGCGTGGGTCGGGCGCGCCTCGGGCCGTCCGGGGCAGGAGTCCCACCAGCCGTAACTGTGCGGGCCGTCCGGGTGGGCCTGGTATTGTTTCCAGATGGCGCGGCAATGGCGCGTCCAGAAACACTTGGTTTCCGGCGGATAATGGATGCCGGGAATCGTTGCGCGCTCGCCCGTGAACGGCCGGCCCGCCAGCAGCACCGGAAATTGCAGGTAGCGGAGCGCGTGCAGATACAACTCATCCTCGCTGCCGATCCGGGCACGGCTCATGTCGAGGCACGGCGCGACATAGGGCGGGTGGTTCTTCACCTGGTCGCGCAGCTTGTCGCCATTGTTGCCGCCTTCGCCCACCCAGAGATAGTCGTACACCTTCAGGTCGGTCTGTGGCTTGTTCGCCCCGCTGATGTGGAGCTTGAGCAGCCCGCCGCGGCGCTTGACCTCGGCGTAGATCAACGCAAGCAGGTCGCTCTCCGCGCCGTCGCGCGTGTCGCTCTCGTTGAACGCGAACACTTCGTCGGGCGTCGGCGGACGGCGGTTGTTCCACAGCTTGATGTAGCCCGCGTCGTTGTAGAGCCCGTCCACGCCGTACGCGTCGAGGAGGTGCGTCAGCTTCGACAGCAGATAGGCCCGCCAGGCGGGACTCGCCGGCGAGCAGCGCGCGTAGTGGAAATAGATTTCCACCAGATCCTGCGGGCGCGCCCACTCCTCGCGAAAATCCGGGTCGGTCCGTTCGAAGAAACCGGTCGAGACATAGACGAGGAGTTTCATCCCGCGCCGGTGGACCATCTCCACGAAACGCCGGAAGCCGGCGGGGTTCACCGGCGAATACTTGTCCGCGCCGAAGAGCCGTTGCGAATCGTTCCATTCCTCGTGCACCTGGAGGAGCCGGATGCCATCGTCGCGCAATCGGTCCAGTTCGCGTTCATCCCAGTCGTCCGGATTCCACGGCTTGCGGCAGGGATACTCGCCGAGGTTATAGACGCAATGCCCCGGCAGGTAGTCGGTGATGAGATGCCGCCGCAGGCACGCGCGCACCCCGCGCTCGCCGAGGGCGATGTTCTGCAACCGCCTCCGGTGATCCTCCGCGGTGTAACTCTTCAACACCGCGGGCGTGAGGGCGTTGCCGGCCGGACCGGCGTCCGCCAGCGCGCTCCGGCTGGTGGTGCTCAACGTCCCCAGGACCGCCGCCTGGGTGCCTCGCTTGAAAAATTCGCGTCGGTTCATGGTTTCTCCCGGAAGAGCGGCCCGCGCCGCGTCGGCGGCTTCAGGCGGGCTTGC
>CAZAAF010000242.1:0-5149 GCA_964482575.1 uncultured Verrucomicrobiota bacterium
CAACGGCACCAATCTCGTTGCCACGCCACATCCGGTGTTGTTCATCCACGGCGAAGCCAAGGATGAAATTGAAGCCAACACCATCCGCAGTGTTGCCTCGCGCTTTTATGGCAAGGGCGATTTCGGCAGCGTCACCCAGCAGACCACGCCCGTCAACAATATCACAGGGACGACGACGACGAATACGGTGGCGGTGTCCAACCTGAGCAATGATCCGAACATCGTGGATCAAATGACCATCCGGACGCATCATCAGATTCGGATACGTGTCCAGGTCGCCGAAGTCAATGTCACCGCCATCAAGAACAAGGGCATCAAGTATTCCGATTCCCTCTCCTACGGCGTGAATCAGGCGGTGATGAGCCTCAACAATTTGAATTTCAAGAATGCCACCCAGATTGGCGCGGTCATTCCCAGCGGGTCGGGCAATCAGCCGGCGTTTGAGGCCACGTTGCAATTGCTGGTGGACGACAACATGGCCCGCCTGCTTTCGGAGCCGACCTTGGTGACCAAGAGTGGCGAGGAGGCTTCCTTCCTCTCCGGCGGCCAACTCCTGCAGACCCTTCAAAATGGGTTTGGCTCCACCAGCGTGCAGATCATTCCGTATGGCGTTCGCATGACCATCAAGCCGACGGTGGATCGCGCCGACCACATTGATACCGAGATTTATACCGAGCTCAGCGATGCACCAACCTCGCTGGGAACAATTGGCACCTCGATTACGACCCGTAATTCCAAGTCCAAGTTTCGCCTCAACGAACGGGAGACCCTCATCATCGGCGGGTTGCTGAAGAACGACTACAACAACGACATCCGCAAATGGCCGTGGCTGGGCCAGGTGCCCGTGCTGGGTGCGCTCTTCCGCAGCAAGGCCTGGCAGAACGGCCAGAGCGAACTGCTGTTCTTCGTCACCCCGGAGATAATCCATGATTTGAAGGAAGACATGGCACGCAATGTGGTCACCCCGGCCATGAAACAATGGCATGGCATCGACATGCACAAGAACATTCTTCCCGATCCCCGTTCGCATGCCGGTCCGGACAACGACCTGCATGATTTGCTGGGGTTGCCGCCAGACCGCATGAAGAGTCAGGAAGACTCAAAACCGGCGCCGGTGCTGTTGGATACGGCCCCGGCCCGCGGGGCGGGCCAATAGGCAGCCGGGATGGACGAACCGCGCCCCCGTCGGTTTGCGGGGGGGGCAGTGGCCCGGTCCAGTGGACTTTCAGACACGCGCGAGTGGGCGTAGCAAGGGTTGTCAGGGAACCCCCTGACAGGGACGGCGGTTCTTCCCGACGCGCCAGTCGGGTTGACATGGCGTATGCTGTCATGTATTGAGACATTGATACCGTATGGACTCGGAGTAACAGAACGTGGGCAATCCGACTATCAAGATCCTGATTGCGGACAGCGAGGGAGCTGCCTGTGATCAGATATGCTCCTTCCTGACAGGTGACCCGTCCTATCAGGTGGTGGGGCGTGCCGTGAACGCTGACGAGTGCATGGGGTTGGCGCTGATCAAGCGACCGGACGTCATTGTCGTTCACAACAGCCTGAAGCCGATCTCAGGGATCGAGGTGTGTGAACAACTGGCGCTCCAAAACCTCGAATCCGCCACCCTGCTGGTGGTGGCGCAGGCGATGGATGAGAGCCTTTTCCGTCGCATGATGGCGGCCGGCGTCAGCGAGTTGTTAGTGGCTCCGCTGCAAAAAAACCGGGCCATTGACGCCATTCGCAACGCCTATAACAAAAAGGCAGGCCAGCGTCATACGGACACACCAGTCCCCAGCGAGGAGAGCCGCCGGATCATTGCCGTGACCGGTCCCCGGGGCGGTTGCGGGCGCACGGTGGTGGCGGTCAATCTGGGTTGTGCCATCGCGAAAGCGGCGGAGCGGGTCAACCCCGGCAGTAAAAACGTGGTGCTGGCCGACGTCAATGTTCGCGCCGGCGATGCCGCCACGTTTCTGGATATCCGGCCGCAACGTACCCTGGCGGATGTCTCCGTGGCCACCAACAGCGTGGATCGCGAGATGATCGAATCGTTGATGGAGAATCATCCCAGTGGCGTGACGCTCCTCTCCGCCTCGGCCTCGGAGCCGTATGAGCGGCAGGAATTGCCCCGCGGGATCATCGTCTCCACCCTGGCGGTGCTGCGGAGCAAGTTCAAGTACACCATCGTGGACGTCAGTGTGACGGGGACGGAGGTCAGCAACGTGACGCTGGACTTCTGCGATACAATCCTGCTGGTGGTCGGCGCGGATCTGCCCCGGTTACGCGCGGCGCGTCTTTACTTGTGTCACCTGCTGGAGTCCAACTTCCCTCGCGAAAAAATCCAGGTCGTGCTCACGGACATCCAGCCGGAATCCAAGTCCATCAGCACCTCGCAAGCGGAGACGATCCTGGAGGCGGTCGTGGTTGCACGCGTGCCCCACGAGGGGCGGGTTGTGCCCGATTCCATCAATTTGGGCCAGCCGTTTGTGCTGACGCATCCCAATTGTCCCGCCTCGCAGGCCATCAACGGCCTGGCGGCCAGACTCGGCGCCAACATCGGCAAGGAATCGACCGTCAAAGGCCTGTTGAAGCGGCTGCATTGGAATGCCGGCAGCCATTCGTTTGCTTCCTCCTACGTCTATGACGTGCAGACCCGGGGCGCGAGTTGATTTGGACGTTCATTGAATTGAATTTCCCGGACGGATTGGTTATAGTCAGCGTCAACTTATGCCTCCAGAACGAGGAATCAGCGAACAGGATTATTTGGCTTTCAAGAACCGGGTGCTGGCCGACCTGATTCAACAGCTTGATAGCAAGTTCATTGATACCAGCGATGCCGCCAGTCTCCGCCTCCGTGTCGAGGCCCTGGTCGAGGAGAAAATCCACGAAGACAAGCTGCCCTATAGCCGGAGTGTTCGGTTGGCGCTGGTCACGGAAATTGCGGACGAGTTGCTGGGCTATGGCCCGCTGGAACAGGCGTTGCGCGACCCCACCATCTCCGAGGTCATGGTGAACGGGCCCAAGACGGTCTATGTCGAACGCGTCGGCAAACTCGAGCTGACCAAAATCCAGTTCCGGGACGACAGCCACGTGCGGCAGATCATCGACCGCATCGTGACGCCGCTGGGCCGCCGCATTGACGAGTCCAGTCCGATGGTGGACGCGCGTCTGCCGGATGGCTCGCGCGTGAACGCGATCATCCCGCCGCTGGCGCTGGACGGTGCAGCCCTGACCATTCGTAAGTTTGGCAAGCACAAGCTGACGCCCGAGGACCTTGTCCAATATGGCAGCATTACTCCGCAGATGGTCACCTTCCTGGCCGCCTGTGTGCACATCAAGCTGAACATCCTGGTGTCGGGCGGCACGGGTTCGGGCAAAACCACCCTGCTCAACGTGCTCTCTGGGTTCATTCCCGACGGCGAGCGCATTGTGACCATTGAGGACGCGGCTGAGTTGCGCCTTATGAAGCCCCATGTCGTGCGCTTGGAGTCGCGCCCAGCCAATATTGAGGGCCGGGGCGAGATCAAGATTCGCGACCTGGTCCGCAACTGTTTGCGCATGCGGCCCGACCGCATTGTGGTCGGCGAGTGCCGTGGCGGCGAAGCGCTGGACATGCTGCAGGCCATGAATACGGGCCACGATGGTTCGATTACGACGTTGCACGCGAATTCGCCTCGGGATTGTCTGGCGCGTCTGGAGACCATGGTGATGATGGCTGGGATGGATTTGCCGGCGCGGGCCATTCGCGAGCAGATTGCCTCGGCCATCCACCTGATTGTCCAGATTTCGCGTTTGTCCGACGGCAGCCGCAAGGTCATCAGCATCACCGAAGTGCAGGGCATGGAGGGACAATTGGTGACGCTGCAGGACCTGTTCGTGTACCGGCAGACCGGTGTTGGTGAAGACGGGCGTGTCCAGGGCCGGATGGAGGCAACCGGTCTCACCCCGAGGTTCCTGACGCGATTCGCGGCGGCCGGCATCAACATGCCGCCGGAAATTTTCAGCGGTCGAGGAGGATACTAGTCACCCGTGGACAGCATCATTCTGCTCATTTGTTTTCTGGCGGCGGCCACCGTGGTGCTGCTCATGATGGGGACGCAGAAAATCGCCACGCAGAAACGGGAAAAACTCCAACAGCGCGTGGCGGTGGTGGCCATCAAGGACGAGGCGGCGGTCGAGGCAAAGAAAGACAAGCCATCCCTCCTGAATGTCAGCGGGTTGTTGTCGCGGGTCGCAGGGCCGGGTTTCATGCGGAAGCAATCGGAACTGCTGGCCAGCGCGGATGTGCCGTGGCGGCCCGGTGAGTTCCTGACCATGCGTCTGGCGTTTGCGGCCGTGGCCGTCTTGGGAGGCATGGTGGCCGTGGAACGGATCGACATCATTCTCGTGCTGGCGTTGCTGGGGTTCATTGCGCCTGTGATGTACGTCAAACGCAGCAAGTCCCGGCGGCAGGCCAAGTTCGACATGCAGTTGCCGGACGCGTTGCAGCTTATCGTCAACTCGCTTCGAGCCGGGTTCAGTTTTAACAAGGCCTTGGAGGTGGCCGCCCAGTCCAGCACGCCGCCCACCAGTTCGGATTTCTCCAGCGTGTTGCGTGAAATCAGCCTGGGGGTGTCGGCCGAGGACGCATTGCAGGGGATGGCCCGCCGCGCCCAAAGTCCGGAGTTTGACATCGTGATCTCCGCGTATTTGATCCAGCGCGAAGTGGGCGGCAATCTGGCGGTCATCATGGAGAAGGTGGCCGATACCGTGCGCCAGCGGTTGCGGATGCGTGGCGAACTGAAGGTGTTGACCGCCCAAGGCAGGATTTCCGGTTACGTCGTGGGTTTTTTGCCCATCGCGGTTTTTGGCATCGTGATCGTGGCGGCACCCGATTATCTCGACCCGTTGGTGAAGCAGCCCTTGGGGCAGGGGATGCTGGGGTTCGCCGTAGTCTGGCAGATGTTGGGAGTATTGATGATTCGGAGCGTGATCAATATCAAGGCGTGACGACATGAACTGGGTAATTGCCATTCCAGTCGTGGCTTTTGTGACCATCCTGCTGATGGGATTGGGGATTCGCTATCTGCTCAGTAAGCCGGAGCTGCGGCGGCGGTTGGAGGGTATTCGTGCCGACACCGCGATGACGCGGGAGGAACGGCTGCGGCTGCCTTTCGTG
>CAZAAF010000242.1:5159-7255 GCA_964482575.1 uncultured Verrucomicrobiota bacterium
ATGCTGCCCCTGTTGGACCGGGTCGGCTCGCGGATGAAGCGGTTCGCCTCGAAACAGGACCAGCTCCAGCAGCTGTTGATCCAGTCCGGCTACTATCCCCGTCTGACCACCTCGCGTCTGGAGGGCATGCGTTGGTTGAGTTCCGTGGTGTTGATGATCATCGGCGCGGGATACTGTCTGTCGGCCGGTATGATCAACAAACTTATCGATATTCCGGCCTTGGCACTGCCCGAACTCCAACTGTTGGATGTAGACGGCCTGATGGTCCTGGGCGTCGGGTTGTTGCTCGGCTACCTTGCCCCTGTCCAGTACCTGCGCCGCCAGCTTCGCGTCCGCCAGGGTGTGATTCAACGGGCGCTGGCGTCGTCCATCGACCTGATTTCGGTGGGCGCGGAGGCCGGCATGGGATTTGACCAGGTGCTCAGCTACGTCCGGCGCCGCACCAAGGGGCCGCTGGCAGACGAATTTGGCAATACGCTCAACGAGATCCGCCTCGGTAAATCGCGCATCGAGGCGCTCAATAATCTCGTCCAGCGCACCGGCGTGGACGACATGAAGACCTTCGTGGGCGCCATCACCCAGAGTTTTCAACTGGGCACCAGCATCGTCGAAACCCTGCGGATTCAGGCGGATTCCATCCGTGTCAAACAGCGGCAGCGTGCCCAGGAACAGGCCATGAAAGCGCCGGTGAAGATGCTCATCCCGCTGGTGTTCTTCATCTTCCCTGCATTGCTGGTCGTCATTCTCGGCCCGGCGGTCATCATGATCTTCAGTTCCGGCTTCTAAAGTTTTCCGCCGCTGGCCGGGGATTTTCCCGACTTGTGTTTTGTTTTCCTGACGTGCAAAAAACGTCCTTTTCAACTACTATAATGCAGCGAACAGTAAACGAGCCCGTGGGAAGCGGAGGCGCGCGCCGTACCGAGGGTGTCGGCCTGCCGCGGACAGCCGTCGTGAACATCAGACCCATCAGCCAGGATCGCTGCCGAGGCCAGTCTCTCGTCGAGACGGCAATAACCTTCATTATTTTCATGCTGCTGGTTTTTGGTGTCATGGATTTCGCGCGGCTATTTTACGTCCGGATGACGATTCAAAATGCGTTGCGGGTGGCCGCCCGGTATGCCGCCACTGGCAATCACCTGACGGATGCGCAGGGCAGCACCCTGTCGCGCACCAACTCCATCGTCCAGGTGGCGCAACAAAACGCCATGGGGATCCCCTTGACGGGCATTCAGTTCTATAGCCAGAACTTCGGCAGCAACAGCGCCGGGGGACCCAGTGATACGACCACCATCTCGGTGGGGTGCAACGTCCAACTGTTGACGCCGTTGATTTCGCGGTATTTCAGAAACGGTGTCTATAACTTCACGGCCAGTGTCATGTTTCGAAATGAACCCTTCCCTCCCAGTCAAAGAAACTAACAGGCCGGCTTCATCCTCTGTCGGGGCGCCGGGAGCCGGCAGGCCGTCTCGCTGTGCCGGCGTGGGGAAGGGGCAGGCCTTGTTGGAATTGGTCCTCGTGGTGGCGATTATGGCGGTCATGGTCATGGGGATGGCGGAGTATGGACGCATTTTTGTGGCACGCCAGATGATGGTGGTGGCCAGCCGGGAGGGCTCCAACCTCGCCGCACGCGGTTCGACACTGACCAATACCGTCAATGCGGTGGTGGCGACCGCTCCCGCCATGCTTTTTACCAATGGCGCAGGGACCGTCATCGTGTCCTCGGTGACTCGTAGCAGCAGCGGCACGGTCAAGGTCAGCGGACAGGTCAAATATGGCGCCACCAATTATTCCAGCCGGGTGGGAGCTTTGAACGCCACCGGCAGTTCGGTGACGATGCCCAGCAGTTCGATTCCTCCCACCAACCAGACGGTGTATGTGACCGAGGTTTTCTACCCGTTTTCACCCGTGACACCTTTGGGCGCGCTGATGAACCTCGTTCGTGGGTCCACGGGTTCGGTGGTGAACCTGCTGTATGATGCTTCGTATTTTTAACGGCCGGGAGATCAACCCATGAATACGCTCCATTCCCTTCATCGAGAGATCCGCAGGCGGTCCGGTCAGACCCTGGCCCTGTTCGCCATCATGGCCCTGGCCAT
>CAZAAF010000243.1:0-5545 GCA_964482575.1 uncultured Verrucomicrobiota bacterium
CGAGACAGGCGCGTACCCGATCGGCTGTTACACGCGGCCGTGGGCCGAACACGATTGGCGCGTGGCGCTGGACGCCATCGCCGGGGCCGGCTTCCACCACGCCGGCTTGATGACCACCAACACCAAGAATCACCTTGTCCTCTCCGCCGCATCCACCGTCGAGGAAGCCCAGTCCGTCGGTGAGGAATGCAAAAAGCGCGGGCTGAAGGTGGCCTCGCTCTGGGGCGGCGGTTTTGCGGTGGAGAAATCGATCGAAGCCGGCGTGGCTGACCTGAAAAAACTGATCGACAACTGCGTCGCCTGCGGCACCACCCAGCTCATGGTCGGCGGCACCACCAACCCCAAGCTCCATGAGGCCTACTACAAGGCCGTGACCGAAGCCTGCGACTATGCCGCCACCAAGGGGGTCGGTCTCAGCGTCAAACCCCACGGCGGCAGCAATTCCACCGGCGCGCAATGCCGCAAGATTGTGGAGCTCGTCGGCAAAAAGAACTTCGGCCTCTGGTACGACCCGGGCAATATCTTCTTCTATTCCAATGCCGCGCTGGACCCGGTCAAGGACTCCGCCGAGGTGGACGGCCTCGTCGTCGGCATGAGCGTCAAGGATTACCGGCCCATGAAGGAAGACCCGGCGGCACCGGCCAAAAAGAAGAGCCCGTACAACGGCGATGTGATGCTCACGCCCGGCACGGGCATGGTGAATTTCAAGGCGGTCATGGCCAATCTCCGGAAGGGCGGCTTCACGCGCGGCCCGTTGATTGTCGAGTGTCTCGAGAAGGGCGATCTGCCCGCGCTGGCTGCCGAGGCGAAGAAGGCGCGGATGTTCCTGGAGGAACTGACCGGTCAGAAGGCGTGACGACGGCGGCGGACGGATACCAAAGTCGGAGTCCATTTCCCTTTTCAAAACGCCGCGACGCGCCAACATTCAGCCATGAACACCCTCTGCAACCGCCGGGACCTCATCCAGGCACTTGCATCCATCCCTTTGGCCGGATTTGCCCTGGCGCGGGCCGCGGAACAGTCAACACCCTTGGTCCGGGCCATCACCCGCGGGCCCAAGTTTCACTGGCGGGCGTATTACGACAAGTTGCTGTTCGATCCCACCAACCGCCTTGTGGTCTGCAATGAAGTGGCGTTCGAGGGACGCTCACCCACGGCGGACGACATGATCTGCGTGGGCATGGTGGACACCCGGGACGGCGACAAGTGGACCGAACTGGGCAGCTCCCACGCCTGGAACTGGCAGCAGGGCTGCATGCTGCAATGGGTGCCGGGAACGCAAAGCGATGTGGCGTGGAACGACCGCGACGGGGATCGTTTCGTGAGCCACGTGCTCGATGTGAAGACGGGCAAGAAGCGCACGCTGCCGAGTCCATTCTACGCCCTCAGTCCCGACGGCCTCTGGGCGGTCGCGCCCGATTTCCGGCGGTTGAACGACACGCGGCCCGGCTACGGCTACACGGGCATTCCCGACCCGAACCGCGACGTGCTCGCGCCCGACAACGCCGGCATCTGGCGCATGGACATGCGCACCGGACAGCAGAAGCTGATCCTCTCGTTCGCCCAGGTGGCGAAGGTCCCGTTTGCCGGCCCGCCGGAACTGGCCTTCCAGGCCGAATCGAAGCACTGGTTCAATCACCTGCTGGTCAACACCGACGGCACGCGTTTCTTCTTCCTGCATCGGTGGACCCTGCCGGGCAAGCGGGGCTTCTTCACGCGTGCCTTCACCGCCCGGCCGGACGGCACGGATTTGTACCAGCTCATCCCGAACGGGAAGGTCTCCCACTTCGTCTGGCGCGACTCGAAACACATCACCGCCTACGCCGGCCATCCGCCCGACAACCAGTGGAAGTTCTGCATCTTCGAGGACAAGACCACGAACGTCGAGGTCATCGGGGACAAGGTTCTCAACCAGAACGGCGACGGCCATATCACGCACGTTCCCGGCACCCACGACGCCTGGGTGCTCAACGACTGCTATTCCGACAAACACCGGCTCCAGGACGTCCACCTGTTCCACATCCCCACCGGCCGCCGGGTCGAGCTGGGCGGCTTCCTCTCGCCGAAGGAGTACAGCGGCGAGTGGCGGTGCGACACGCATCCGTGCTGCAGTCGTGACGGAAAGAAAGTCATCTTCGACTCGCCGCACAACGGCGGGCGCCAGGTGTATATGATCGATATCTCGGAAATCGTCGGTTGACCCAGTGGAGATCCATCGCATGAATCCAAAGACCTTCCTCCAACTCACCGCGGCCCTCTGCGTCGCCCTGGCGGCCCTCGTTCCCGCCCGTGCCCAACAGAAGGCGCCCGCGCCCAAACCCTCCTCCGAGGAGTGGTGGAACGCCGACAAGTCCGGCCATGGCCCGTCGAAAGCCGCCTTCTTCAAGGCGGGCTTCGCCGATCGCGATATCACGCCCGACATCGGCATGGAGGCGCCCGGCGGCTACGGCAAGAGCTACCACCGGACCTTCCACGACCCGTGCAAAGTCCGCGCTGCGGTGTTCGACGACGGCAAGAAACGCGTCGCGCTGGTCGGCATGGACCTGCTGTTCGTGACGCGCGCCTTTGTGAAGGAGGTGCGCGCGGAGATCGAGAAGCGCTGCGGCATCAAGCCGGAGTGCGTGTTGATCGGCGCGTCGCATTCGCATTCGTCGGGGCCGATCGGCATGAGCGAACCGGGCGATTTCGACAACGCCTCGGACGTGGTGAAGGACATGGTCAACAACAAGTCCATCGTCTCCAACCCCGGCTACCTGCAACTGATGAAGAAGCAGGTGGTCGAGGCAGTGGCCTTTGCGAACGAAATGCGGACGGACGCGAAACTCGCCGTCGGATTCGGCAACGAGGACAAGGTGGCGTTCAACCGCCGGTTGCGCATGAAAAACGGGTTGTCGTACACGCACCCCGGGGCGGGGAATCCCGACATCCTGGACTATGCCGGGCCGATCGATCCGCAGGTGGGTGTCATCGGCGCGTGGGACTTGAAGGGCAACCTACTCGGCGTGGTCGTGAATTTCTCCTGCCACGCGACGACCGCCCCCGGCGGCATCTCGGCCAACTGGATCTGGGCGATGGAACAGACATTGCGCGGGGCAACCGGCAACGCGTCGCTGCCGGTGGTCTTCATGCAGGGCGCGTGCGGCGATGTCACGCAGGTGGACAACCTGACGAAATTCCAGAACCCCGGCGCCGAGGAATGGTGCCAGCTCGTCGGCGGACGGGTGGGCGCGGAGGCCTTCAAGACCCTGCTCCTGGTCCGCCGCGGCGCATCCAGTGACATCCCGATCGATGTGCGTCAAAAGGTCTGGACCATCAAGCGCCGCGCGCCGTCGCCGGAGAAGGTGAAGAAGGCGATGGAACTGATCCAGAAAGACCCCAAGGAGGTCGGGGCGACGGAGTGGACCTTTGCCAAGGAGACCGTGGTCCTGGACGCGTTGATGAAGTCGCGTCCGAACGTGGAGGTGGAGGTGCAGGCGGTGCAGGTCGGGCCGGCGGTGTTCGTGACCAACCCGGCGGAGTATTTCGTCCAGTACGGTCTCGACATCAAGAAGGGCAGCCAGTTCCCGTTCACCTTCCCCGTGGAACTGGCCAATGGATGCATCGGTTATGTGCCGACCGAGGAAGCACTCGGGCCGCACGGCGGCGGGTATGAAACCCGGCTGACCGGGTACAGCAATCTCGATGTGACCGCCGGCCGCCAGATCGCCAACACCGGCATCCAGCTCGCCAACGAGATGAAGCCTGGCCCGGTGCCGCAACCGCCGCCCGCCGCGTCCTGGAAGGCGCCCTGGACCTACGGTGCCGTGTCGCCGGAACTGGAATAGGAGCCCATCATGCCCATTTACGTCCCGCCCCTGACACGCCGGCAGTTCTTGAAGGGTTCGCTCACCGCCGGGGCGAGCCTGCTGTGGCCGCGACACCTCTGGGCCGGCGAGAAACCGGTCGATGCAAACGCGTGGGCGCTGCTCTCCGACACCCACATCACGAATGACCGCACCAAGATGGCGCGCGGCATCAACATGGCGGAGCATTTCGAAACCGCGCTGCGCGATGTGATCGCCCTGCCCCAGCGTCCCGGAGGCGCGCTCGTCACCGGGGATTGCGTGTTTCTCAAAGGCGAGGAAGCGGACTACGCGACATTTGCCGAACTGGTCCAACCGGTCCGCACCGCGCAAATCCCACTGCATCTAACCACGGGCAATCATGACGACCGCAACCACCTGCGCGCGGCTTTCGCCGAGGAGCAGGCGGACGCGCACCCGGGCATGGACCGGCGCGTCGCCATGATCCGCACGCCGCTGGCAAACTGGTTCCTGCTCGATTCGCTCGACAAGACCAACGTCACTTCCGGCGAAATGGGCGAGGCGCAACTGGACTGGCTGGCGAAAGCGCTCGATGCCAACCCCGACAAGCCCGCGATTCTGGCGGCGCATCACAATTTCGAAACCGTCACGGACAAGGACCGGAAACCCACCGGCCTGCGCGACACCGGGGCGCTATTGAAGGTGATCGCACCGCGCAAACAGGTGAAGGCATACGTGTTCGGTCACACCCATGTCTGGAAGGTGGCGCAGCACGACAGTGGGATTCATCTGATCAATCTGCCGGCGGTCGCCTATGTATTCCGGCAGGGCATCCCGTCCGGCTGGGTGCTGGCCACGCTGCAATCCAACGGGGTGCGGCTGCGGCTGAATTGCACGGACCCGAATCACCCGGAGCACGGGCAGACCACGGAACTGAAGTGGCGCGCGTCGTAATCGCGACGCCCGCCGGAGGCGGCCCACCGGTCATCATCCGTCAGGGTCCTCGCTCTTCGATGTTGGGATTGTAATAGAACAAGGGCGTGCGGTGTTCCGCCATCGTCGTCCATGCGGTCGGGTGCAGACATTTCACGGGAGAATCTTATGAAACGAACCATGTCCTGGATAATGATCTTGAGCGCGGCGTGGATGGTCCTTGGCGGCGTCGCGCTGTGTGAGGCCGCCGACAATACCAGCGCCCCGACCGACGCCTTCCAACAACGCCGCAAGGAAGCCGCGCACCGTCACCGGCGGGTCATCTTCAACAACGACGGCGACGACATTGTGTACGAGTGCAAGACCGTGAGCGCGGAGGAACTGTTGAAAGCACGGACCACGGCGCTGGCCGGTTCGCAGGTGGACAGTCTCTTCTACTGCACGTGGAGTTCCGGTTTTGGCGTGTTCACGCACCACACGAAGGTCGGCCAGGTCTTCGAAACGCGCGAAGCCCCGTTCACAAACAACCCCACGCGCGCCTTCCTGGACGCGGGCATCGACCCGCTGCGAGTGATGACTGACTTCGGCCGCAAGCACGGCATGGAGATTTTCTGGTCGCTGCGGATGAACGACACACATGACGGCTCGCGCACCTCCTACGGGCCGGTCATGTTCAACCTGAACAAGCTCAAGGTGGCGCACCCGGAATACCTGTTCAGCACGCCGGAGCAGCGGCCCAAATACGGCGCGTGGTCCGCCATGGATTTCGGGCGCGCGGAAGTTCGCGACCTGGCGTTTCGCTTCGTCGA
>CAZAAF010000243.1:5555-7254 GCA_964482575.1 uncultured Verrucomicrobiota bacterium
AGCTGGATTTCTTCCGCCACCCGATCTTTTTCAAGCACAACGCCGAAGGCCTGCCCTGCAATGACACAGATCGCGCACAGATGACCGGCCTGCTCCAGCGCATCCGCGCGATGTGCGAGGACGTGGGGCGGCAACGGGGACGGCCGTTGCTCATCGCCGTGCGCGTGCCGGACTCGGTGGAGTACAGCCGGGCCATCGGCATCGACCTGGAACGCTGGCTGGCGGACGATCTCGCGGACCTGCTGGTGGTGACGAGCTACATCCAGCTCAATTCCTGGGACTACAGCGTCGCGCTCGGCCACAAGTACGGCGTGCCGGTCTATCCGTCGCTGGACGAGTCGCGCGTGCGGGACAAGGAAGCGTGCCGGCTCCGATCGTCCGTCGAGGCATACCGCGCGCGCGCCATGAACATCTGGGCCTCCGGCGCGGACGGCGTTTACATGTTCAATTTCTTCAACCCGCGCAGCCCGCTCTGGCGCGAACTGGGCGACCCGAAGGCGCTGGAACGGATGAACAAGGATTATTTCGCCAGCGTGCGCGGCGTCGGCGTGGCGGCGGGCAACTCGCTGCCGCACCAGAGTTACATCCATGTCGCGACACTCAATCCC
Source organism: uncultured Verrucomicrobiota bacterium (assembly GCA_964482575.1). Classification (GTDB taxonomy): domain Bacteria; phylum Verrucomicrobiota; class Verrucomicrobiia; order CAIQCK01; family CAIQCK01; genus CAIQCK01. The sequence goes on from CAZAAF010000243.1 coordinate 6,164, forward strand.
GGCGCGCCGTTGCCCTTTGCGCCAGACAAGCCCGCGACGGTGACCTTCCCCGTCGGCGACAACGTCCGTTGGGGCGAGGCCCAAGGCGTGCGCGCGGACCTGACACTGCGGCTGCAATTCAAGGCGTTGAAACAGGCCGCGGATGTCACTGTGACCCTGAACGACAACCCCCTGACCGGCGGCGCCATGACCAAGGACTGGCTGGAGTTCAGCCTGGACCCCCAACAGGTGAAACAGGGCGCCAACACCGTCACCGTCACGCCCGCATCTCAAAACCGCGGTTCACTCACCGACCTGCATCTGACAGTGCGATACAAGGGCATCCGCTCATCGAAATAAATCGCACTCCACGACAGTGTCATTTGGCGGGCTTGTATCGAACGATGCGAACCTCCCCTTCGTACGGGGTCTTTCCGACTTCGTCCAACATCACGGTCAACGCCTTCTCGGACGAAACACCACCGGTGCCCGCCCCGATGAGGGGAAAACCGACCGATCGATACCCCTTCTCGCGAGCGATGGTCAACGCACTTTGCACGCAACCACGAATGGCGTGTTCGGATGAACGCCACAACAAATTAATGCCAGCCACATGGATGATGCTCTTGAAAGGCAGGCGTCCGGCACTGGTTTCAACCGCCCCTCCAAGAGGAATGGGACCATGCCGGGCAAGCTCGTAAAAAGGTCCGTATCCGGTGCGGCGCTTGATCGCTCCTGACACTCCCTGCGGCAACAACAACCACCACGGAATCACATTCCGGTTCCAGGCGTTGACGATGACCTCCACGTCCTGGTCCAGCAAATCCCCGTCGCAAACCCGAAGTGCCATGGCGTCATCCCGCCTTCAAACGTCTTTTCCACCCACGACCCGGTGATCGAACGCTTCGATCAGCGCGTGCATGCACTCGGTGCCGCCATAGGGGAAACCGAACGGTTCAAACTCAAGGCGACCGACCATGCCGCCGATCCGGGTAAGCGTCACCCATTCGCAATCACTGTTGGCGATGGCGTCAAGGCAAGAGTCCAGAGACCATGAATGCTTGTGCCAGGCTTCCGTCTCGTTATCGGCCGGTTTGCGAAAATGAGACAAG
>CAZAAF010000244.1:0-7236 GCA_964482575.1 uncultured Verrucomicrobiota bacterium
AGCTTGCAGACCGACGGATTCGCGTTCGGTGAAACCTCTACGACGTCGAGGCCACGCTGTTGGGCAAGAGCCAGCGCATCGCGCAACGGCATGACGCCCAAATGATTCCCGTCACCATCTATCAACCGCACCTCACGGGCCCGGATGCGGTTATTGATCCTAACGAAGGTGGCTATAAGCCACCTCCTGAACGGCGTCGTTCATTCGTTGTTTGATCTCCTGCCATCGTTCTTCGCATCCCGTGCGATCCTGGAGGAACAGCTCCAAGCTCATCGCGCGCGACACGCTTGCTGCGGCCGCCCACCCTTTACGGTACCGGCTGCCACAACGCCTATCACTTGCCAGCATATAGGCAACCGTTACCACCTGCGCAAGCGGATTTTTGTCGAAAATGCATGAAAAGGCCCCTCCGTCCCGCCCCCGGGCCGGGAAAAGGGGCCGGGGAGCCCCGGGAAAGCGAAAAAACCGTGTTCTTTCTTTCGCCGCACGCCGCCTTCTGCTAAGTAATCCCCGTGCATCCGATTGCGATCCAATTCGGCGGTTTTGTCGTCCACTGGTACGGCGTGCTGGTCGCCTGCGGCTTTCTCGCGGGCATCTGGATGACGGCCTGGCGCGCCCGCCAGCAGAACATCCCGACGGAACTGGTTTTCGACCTGTCGCTGTATCTGCTTATTTTTGGCATGTTGGGCGGCAAGTTGTTTTATCTCATCGCCTACTGGCACGATTTCACCCGGGATTTCGATCGCGAGGGATTCAAGGCCCTGCGGAGCGGGTTCGTTTTCTACGGCGGTTTCATCTGTGCGGTCCTGGTCACCCTCACGTACGCACGACGGCATGGGATTGCCCACTGGCGGATGGCGGACCTGTTCACGCCGGCGCTGCCGTTGGGGCACGCGTTCGGCCGGCTCGGCTGTTTCATGGAGGGCTGTTGTTACGGCGACCGGTGCGGGTTCCCGTGGGCGGTGCATTACCCGGCGAATCATCCCACGTATCCCTCGGCGTTGTATCCGACGCAGTTCATGGAAGCCGCGGCCAATCTCCTGTTCTGCGCCGGACTGTCGTGGTTCTATCCGCGTCGCAAGTTCGACGGCCAGGTGTTCTGGATTTACGCCATTCTCTATGCCGTGATGCGGTTCAGCATCGAATTCATCCGCGGCGACAATCCCCGCCACTGGCCGGGGCATTTGACTAATTCGCAAGTCACGGCGATGCTATGGCTGGTGGCCGCGGTGTTTTTCCTGTGGCGGCTGCCCCGGACACAGCAGGCCCGGTGAGAGGCCGCCTGCCGGACTCCGATTGCCGGACGAGGTCGATATGGGGACGCACGAGAAGGAACAACGGCTGAGGTTCACTGTCGGGACGGATGACGCCGGCCAGCGGCTGGACCTCTGGTTGCACGGCCAGATGCCTGACCGGTCGCGGGCGTTCCTCCAGAAGTTGATTCGCGAGGGGCACGTCCAAATCCGGAATTTGAAATCCCCCATTTCAAATTCAAAGCCCAATTACCCCGTGCACACCGGCGAAAGCATCGAGGTGGTCATCCCGCCGCCCGAACCGAGCGACGTGGCCGCCGAGGCCATCCCGCTGGAGGTGTTGTACGAGGATGCCGACGTGATCGTGATCAACAAACCCCCGGGCCTGGTGGTCCATCCGGCGGCGGGGCATCGCGAGCACACGCTGGTCAATGCGCTGCTGCATCACTGCCGCGGCCATCTCAGCGGCATCGGCGGCGTCGAGCGGCCGGGCATCGTCCACCGCCTCGACGGGGACACCAGCGGCTGCATCGTGGCGGCCAAGCGCGATGCGGCGCATAACGCGCTTCAGGAGCAGTTCAAGGCGCGCACCGTGGCCAAACAGTACCTGGCCCTTGTCTGGGGCGTGCCGCGCCGGCAGAGCGGATTCATCGAGGGCGCCATAGCCCGCAGCGCCAGCGACCGCAAGAAAATGCGCGTGGTCAGCCACGGCGGGCGCGAGGCCCTGACGGAGTTCGAGGTGGTCAAGACCTACGGCGACGTGTCGTTGATGCGGTGCACGCTGCACACCGGCCGTACGCATCAGATCCGCGTCCATCTCGCGGCCATGGGGCATCCGATCGTCGGCGACCGGGTGTACGGCGGGGTGCGCAAGCATCCGCTTTCCAAACAGGCCGGGCGCCAGATGCTGCATGCGCAAATCCTGGCCTTCGACCATCCCCGCACCAACAAACGGCTGGAATTTACCGCGCCGCTTCCGCAGGATATGGGAAAGTTGATCCGGCAACTGGACGCCGGCAACAAGACACCATGAACCCATTTCAGGAAGCGCTCGACGCCACCATCCAGCATCTGGAAACCATGAAGCGCGCCGGCGTCACGCACGTGCCGGTGCGCCGCGAGACGCTTGAGGCGTTGGGCCGGCCCGTCGCCGCCGCGGCGTCTCCCACCGCCCAACCCGGATCCTCCCCCATGCCTTCAACGACCGCGAAAAATTCCACGATCGTCCCCGCCGCGTCCGACATGTTTGCCGAACGCATCCAGGTGACCGGGACCACGAAAGCCGAGCGGCTCGAATCCCTGCGGCCGCGGGTGTTGAAGTGTGCGAAATGCCCGCATCTTGTTGCGTCGCGCACGCAGGTGGTGTTTGGCGTCGGCAATCCGGAGTCGCCCCTGATGTTTGTCGGCGAGGCCCCGGGCGCCGACGAGGACGCCAAGGGCGAGCCGTTTGTCGGCCGCTCCGGCCAGTTGTTGACCAAGATCATCGAGACGATGGGCTACCAGCGCGGCGACTTGTACATTGGCAACATCCTGAAGTGCCGGCCGAACATGCCCGAGGGCGAGAGCGGCAACCGCCAGCCCACCGGCGACGAGATGAAGACGTGCCTGCCGTGGCTGTTGACGCAGATTGAGATCATCCAGCCCAAGGTGATTGTGGCGCTGGGCGCGGTGGCCATGCGCGGGTTGATGCCGGAGATCACGACGGGCATCACGAAACTGCGCGGTCACTGGTTGCTGTACAACAATATTCCCCTGATGCCGACCTACCATCCGGCCTACGTGTTGCGCGCCTATACGCTGCAAAACCGCCGGGCCATCTGGGAGGACATGCTGCAGGTGCTGGAACGGCTCGGCCGTCCGATCACGCCGAAGATGCGGAATTACTTCAAATCGGAGTAAACCGCCTTCGGACGTTACTTCTTGCCGGCGTCGCCGATCATCTTCCAGAACTCGGGCCGATTCTCCAGCTCGGTTTCCTCGCCGGCGTCGAGTTTGGAGCGGAAGAGGAAATCCTTAAGGGTGTTCCGGCTCAGGATGCGGTGCACCACGATGCCCTCCTCGGCGCGCTCGAAGTAAATGCGGTAGTCGCCCTCGCGCAACCGGTAGAGATGCCGGCCCTCGCGGGCAAACCGGCCGTACTTGGCCGTGTTGTCGGTGGCCAGGTCCTTGGGCACGTCGTCGAACCGGCTCATCAGCAGCAACTGTTTTTCTTTCGGCAGCTTCGCCAGTTCGGCGGCACTCGTTGGGTTGAAAATGATTTGAAACATAGCTCGTATCCACGCGCAGCCTAGCATCCGGCGCGGCGGAGTCAAGACGCACCGTGACCGCCTCCGGGCCGCCCGGCCTGCTTTTCCCCCTGCCTTTTTCGTTGACCCTTTCCGGCGTCGCCGCTAACGTCGCCAACCTTTATGTTGCACATCTTTGGTCTTCATAAAAAAATCATATTGGCCGGGTTCGCCGTCTTGGTGATCATCACATTTGTATTCTGGGGGTCGCACACCAGCAGCGGCGATCCCTCCGGGCGGTTGACCCGCCCGAGTCCGGGCCGCATCGGCGGCAAGGCCGTTTCCTACGCGGAGTACGACCGCCAGCAACGCGCGTTCTGCCTGACCTATTATTTGCGCCAGGGACAGATGGTGGACCGTCGCCGGATGGAACAGCAGCTCCAGGCGCCCACCTGGCAGCGGATCCTGTTGATGCGCAAGGTGCAGGAAGTGGGGCTGTACGTCCCGATGGAGAACGTTGCGGAGTACGTCCGCCAACTGCCCCTGTTCCAGGGCGACAAGGGGTTTGACGCCGAGCGGTACCGGCGGTTCAAGGATGCGATGCTCCCGCAGATGGGCATGACCGAGGAGGATTTTCTGACCATCGTGGGCGAGCAGATGGCGATCGACCGGCTGCAGGAGGTCGTGGGCAGCACGGCGAAGGTGACCCCGCTCGATGTGCAGCAGGCCTACGACGACGCCAATGAAAAACTCTCCATCGCCATCGTCGAGTTCAATGCCACCAACTACCTGGCGCAGGTCAAGCTGACCGACAAGGAGATTCAGGAGGAGTTCGACAAGAACAAGGAGACCTACCGCATCCCGGAGCGCGTGAAGGTCCGCTACCTGAAGTTCAGCCTGGATGATTATCTGTCCAAGGTGCAGGTCACCGAGGCCGAGATCAAGGAACGGTACGACAAGTCCAAGGAGTCGCTCACCGATCCCAAGACCAAAGAGGTGAAGCCGCTGGACGCCGTGCGCGACGACCTCCGCAAGGACATCGCCCGCCCCCGCGCCATGAAGATGGTCAACGAGGCCGCCAGCCAGCTCAACGACGCGGTTCTGCCCGATCCGCGCAACCCGACCGAGAAGAAACCCGACCTCGACACCGTGGCCAAACAGCGCGGCCTGGTGATCGCCACCACGGATTTCTTCACCGAGAAGGAGGAGTTGAAGTACATCTCCGCGCCGAAGTTCCAGCGCGCCGCCATGACGCTCAGTGCGGACAGCCCCTACGAACTGGTGCCCGCGCCGGACGGCGTTTATTTCATCCAGTTTGTCGCCCGCAAGGCGAGCGAGCTGCCGACGTTCGCCGCCGCGCGCGCGAAGGTGGTGGAGGACCTCCAGCGGATGCGCTCCCAGGAGATGGCGCGCAAGGATGGCCGCGACAAGTATGCGAAATTCAAGCTCGCCATCGATTCCGCGCCCAAGCCCAAGCCGGCGCTGGACCAACTGGCGTTTGCCTCGGGTCTCAAGGCGTTGACGCCGCCGGCCTTCTCCCTGCTGGCGCCGCCGCGTGACCTGCCGTACCGCCGCCTGGTGCTGTCCGCGTGCGATTTCCTCGCGCCGGGCGAACTGGGTGATTTCGTGGACACCGCCGTGGGCGGGTTGCTCGTGCAGGTCAAGGAACGCATCCCGGCGGATCCGAAGAAGCTCTCCGACGATGAGAAGTCCCTGCGCCACCGCCTGCTGTTCGGTGAACACTTCTTCGGCTACGGCCAGCCCGGCGAACGCGACGCGGTCTTCAACGAGTGGCTCGATGTGGAAGCCCGCACCGCCAACATCGAGATGGCCCGCCAGCCCAACGAAGGCAAGGGCGGCGCGCCGGACGAGCAGCCGTAGGCGGGCGGATCAACTGCGGCGAGCCGGTCACGGGACCGGCATGAACTGCACGCACACCGGCATGCCCACTTCGAAGTTCTGGCCCGTTGGGGTCAGCTTGCCGGTCCCGGTGTCGATGCGGAAGACCACGACGTTGTTGGAATCCTGATTCGCCGCCACCAGCCAGCCGCCACTCGGGTCGATGCCGAAGCAGCGGGGAACCTTGCCCTGCGTGGATGTGTGGCCGATGAGCGACAGCTTGCCGCTCGCCGCGTCCACTGCGAAGATCGCGATCGTGTCGTGGCCGCGGTTGGAGCCATACACGAATTTCCCGGACGGATGCACCAGCACCTCCGCCGTGCTGTACGCGGGCTGCACGGATTCGCCGGCGGGCAGCGTCGAGAGCATCTGCACCTCCTTCAACTCGCCGCGCTCGGCATTGTATGTGAACACCGTCATCGTGCATCCCATCTCGGTGATCACATAGGCGAAACGGCCGTTCGGGTGAAACGCAATGTGACGCGGGCCGTTGCCGGGCGCGATGGGGGCGAAGGCCGGGTCGTTCGGCGTCAGCGTGCCCTTCGGGCCGTAGCGATAAACCATGATCTTGTCCAGGCCGAGGTCGGGGACGAAGGCGAACCGGTTGGCGGCGTCGAGGGTGATGGCGTGGGCGTGCGGGCCGGCCTGGCGCTTGGGGTTGACGCTGGAGCCGGTGTGCTGGACGGAGGCCGTGGTCTCACCGAGCGACCCGTCCTTCTGGATGGCGAGCACCACCACGCTGCCGCCGCCGTAGTTGGCCGCCATCGCGTGCTCGCCGGCGCTGTCCACGCTGACGTGGCAGGGCGCGCCGCCGGCGCCCGCGGGCTGCTGGTTGATCAACTTCAGCTTGCCCGTCGCCGGATCGATGGCGAAGGCGCTGACCACGCCGCCCTTCTTGCCGCCATCGGTGGCGAACTCGCCGACAGCGTACAGGAGGCGGTGGTTGGGATGGATGGCGACGAAGGAGGGGTTCTTCGTTTCCGCGGCCAGCTCCGGCGTGCTGAGCTTGCCGGTGGCCGGGTCGAAGCGGCTCACGTAGATGCCCTGGCTGATGTTCTTGGTGTACGTGCCGAAGTAAACGAAACACGGGGTCTTGCCGGATGAGGTCATGGTGTTGTCTCCGAAGGCTGCGGGTGTCGCGACGAGCGCGGGGAGGATCAAGCCGAGGCTTGCGCCACGAAGGAAGGGACACAGGTTCATGCGCTCATCAGACACCAGCCGGCACAGGGGTTCAAGCCGGTTCTTGCGGAGGGGACATCGGTGGAATGGAAACGTGTCCAGTAGCGCAGGTTTCCAACCGGTCTGGCGTTCAAACAGGTGGTGTATTCTCCGTGCGCGGCGCAGAATCCGCTTTGCGACCGCGCCGGTATTTGAGAGAGTCAACACAACGATTACTGGAGAACCCAAAACCATGGATCATCGATTTCTTGTCGCGCTGTTCGCACTCACCCTCCTCGTGCCGCCGGCGTCGCGCGCGGAAAACTGGCCGCAATGGCGCGGGCCGTTCTTCAACGGCTCCACCACCGAAACCGGCCTGCCCGTGCGATGGAGCAAGACGGACAACGTCGCCTGGATCACCCCGCTGCCCGGCAAGGGCAGTTCCTCCCCCGTGGTGTGGGGCGGCTCGGTCTTCATCACCAGTCCCGATGCGCAGAAAAATCTCCTCCTCTTCTGCATCGACGCCGCCACCGGCAAGGTGCGCTGGCAGCAATGCGTCGTCCCGGAAGGGGACATCACCCACGGCAAGAACAACGCCTGTTCGCCCTCGGTGGTCACGGACGGCCACCTGGCCATCGTGACGTTCGGCACGGGGGACATCGCCGCCTATGATTTTGCCGGAAAGAAGCTCTGGGCGCGCA
>CAZAAF010000245.1:0-773 GCA_964482575.1 uncultured Verrucomicrobiota bacterium
AACTTCTGGCCTTCATTTACATCGCGCGAGGCTCCGCCGGCGAGGTTCGATCCATGCTCATTTTTCTGGAGCGGCGGGCTGGTTTGGATGATTTGAAATCTGAAATTTCAGATTTGAAATCCATCGCCGAGAGCTGTTCGCGGCAATTGCGCGCGTGGGCCGACTCCCTCCAGAACTCGGAGATCAAGGGCCCGCGGCACCTGAACGACCGGGTTCGGTCCAGTGCCGAACAGAAGCGCCAGGCGGAATCGTTTCAAAAGGAACTGCTCCGCCACCTGCCGGCCAGTCATCCCTTGCGCCGGCAGAAGGAAAAAGACGGAAGTCTGTGACAACGCCGCCAGCCCGGTGGCATTTGAGATTTCAAATCCTGACTCTCAAAATTTCAAATCTGGAATTCCAGACTTCCCCGGATTGCAGGCCCTCACTCCTTTCAGATCCCGAATTTCAGACCTCAGACTCCCAACTCTTCCGGATTGCCCATTTCCAATCCGCCTGGATTTCAGACTTCAAATTCTCCATTCGAGACGCCCCCGCCTTCGTCCGTTCCGCCGTCGCGGCAGTTCGAACGCGTTGTGCAAAAAAGGCCGGCCCGGCCGGCGTCGGTGACAGACTTTCCATTGCCGATCCTAGTGCCGCCCTTCTTGCCGGCACGACGGCGGGCGGCTGTTTCTCCTGCTTCGGCTATTCCGCCACTTTGCTGATGTAGGTTCGCCCGGCCGTGTCCACACGGATCAGGTCGCCCGGCCCGATGAACAGGGGCACCATGACCTCCA
>CAZAAF010000245.1:783-7232 GCA_964482575.1 uncultured Verrucomicrobiota bacterium
GCGAACCTCCCTTTTGCGGAGCGGCGGTTTCGAGGACCTTCAGGGCCACGTTCTCGGGCAGCTCGATGTCGAGCAGTTTGCCTTCGAGGTAGAAGGCCTTGTAGGTTTCGTTCTCCTTCAGGAAACCGCGGCGCTCGCCAATCTGCGCGGCCGTCATGGTCACCTCGTCGTAGGTCTCGGAGTCGGTGAACACGAGGTTGTCGTCCTGCTGATAGCTCAACTGGACCAGACGGGTTTCCAGTTCAGCGACCACCACGCGTTCGTTCTCGGAGAACAATCGCTCCACAACGCGGTTCGTGCTCAAGTTCCGCACCCGGACGTGCATCTTATGCCGGGTTTGTGCCGTGCCGGAAGTGCGGAGGCTTTCGATCATGTGAGGAACGCCGTCCAGCATCAGGGTGATGCCACGCCTGAATTCCGTGGATAATATTGTTGTCATTGTCAGGACCCGAGTGATCCGCCCACCCCATCCACCCACGCAGGGAACGGAGGGAAGGCGCTGCGCCGGATTGGAAACGGCTATTTCTTCTTGTTGGCCGACTGTTTCGCCAACACGGTCTGCTGTTTCTGTTGTCTGGCCTGGTCGGCTTTGGCTTGTTTCTGCGAGGACTGCTTGTGAACCGCTTTGGGGGATTTGTCGCCCATGATCAGGATGCCTTTCGTCCGCGGGTTATCTGACCGGCGGAATAATTGGTTTCCCCGCCAGCGTGAACACAATAACCGATCCGGCCGGAATGTGCGAACAATACTGCAAGCCCTGTTCCGGTTCCGGAGCCCGAACCTTCCGCCCGGGCGGCACTTTCCATATCACAATGGCAGGCCTCCGGCGTCTTGGCACAAACCGGTTGAATAACCCGGCGTTGCTCAGGAACGACGGCTGCCGCGGCTGCCACCGTGACCACCACCATAGCCGCCACCGCCGTAACCATTACCGCCACCACCACCGTAGCCGTGACCACCGCCATGACCGCCGCCACCATAACCGCCGCCGCCGCCCCGGGGACGTTCCTCGCGGGGACGGGCTTCACTAACGTTCAGGGCGCGACCGTCAAGCTCTTTGCCGTTGAGCTCGGCGATGGCCTTGGTGGTCTCTTCCTGGGAAGCCATTTCGACGAAGGCGAAACCGCGGGACTTGTTGGTCATCTTGTCCATGATGAGCGAACAGGAGGTGACATTGCCGGCCGTCTTGAAAAGATCCAGGATGTCTCCCTCGGTGGTGTTGAACGACAGGTTTCCGACGAACAACTTTGTAGCCATGTTGCTTTCTTTCTTGTTTCGTTTGGCAGGTTCGGCGTGACTTGTTCCCGACATCCGGGTTTCAGACCGTCACCGGCTATTCGACGACCGCCTGCCGATCCACCGGCTCACTGCAAAACGCTGCCAACTCGGATGACTATCAACTGTCTCCGCCGGAATTGCAACGAAGCTGTTTCCCAGGGATGCGGGCCGGGCTTGATTTTCGGACGGCGTGGAGAGACGATGCACGGCCTTCGGTGTTTTAAGGTGGAATCCGGAATCGACAACTAAGGAACTCGACGCCATGAAACAAACCCGCCGACTCGTGCCCCTCCTCGCCTGCTCCCTGCTCGCCGCCGTCTGGCTCGCGCCCCGCGCCGGGGCCGATGTGACGCTGCCCGCGATTTTCTCCGACCACATGGTGCTGCAGGCGGACGCCCCCGTGCCGGTCTGGGGCTGGGCCGAGCCGGGCGAGAAGGTCTCCGTCACTGTCGCCGGCCAGACGAAGGAGGCCACCGCGGGCGGCAACGGCAAATGGATGGTCAAACTCGACCCGCTCCAATGCGGCGAGGCCACCGCGATGACGGTCAAGGGCAGGAACACCCTCACCCTCCATGATGTGCTTGTCGGCGAGGTCTGGCTCGGCTCGGGCCAGTCGAACATGGCGATGACGGTCAATCGCGCGAGGGATTTTGAACAGGAAAAGGCCGTCGCCAGCCTGCCGAAGCTCCGCCATTTCCGCGAGTCGTCCAGCGCGTCCCCCACGCCGCAAGAGAAAGGCAAGGGCCAGTGGGAACTGTGCAGTCCGGAGACGGTCGGCGGTTTCTCGGCCACGGCGTATTTCTTCGGCCGCGAGCTGCACCAAAAGCTCGGCGTGCCTGTTGGCCTCATCAACTCCTCCGTCGGCGGCACGCCGGTCGAATCGTGGACAAGCCAGTCCGCGCAAAAGAACCTCGTCGATCTGAAGACCTTGTTTGAAAGCTGGGAAAAGAAGCAGGCCGCGTGGGATCCCGAAAAAGCGAAGGCGGCTTATCAAAAACAACAGGCGGCCCACAAGGAGGCCGTCGCCAAGGCCAAGGCCGACGGCAGCAAGCCGTCGCGCCCGCCGCGCGCGCCCATCGAGCCGCGGCTTGACCCGTGGAAACCCGGCAATCTCTTCAACGGCAAGATCGCCCCGCTCATCCCGTACGCCATCCGCGGCGCGATCTGGTACCAGGGCGAGGCCAACGCCGGCATGGGCCAGCTCTATCACCTGCAACTCTCGACACTGGTCAAGGACTGGCGCGCCCGCTGGGGCGAGGGCGAGTTCCCGTTTGCGTGGGTGCAACTGCCGAACTTTCGCGCCGCGCAAAAGGAACCGGTCGAGGACTCCGGCTGGGTGCTCGTGCGCGAGGGGATGTTGAAGACGCTCGAACTGCCGCGCACCGGCATGGCCGTCACCACCGACATCGGCGAGGCCGACGATATTCATCCGAAGAACAAGCAGGAAGTCGGCAAGCGGCTGGCGATGTGGGCGCTGGCGGACGTGTACAAGAAAGAGGGCGTCGCCTCCTGCGGCCCGATCGCCTGCGGCCACACGATCAACGGCAGCGAGGTGACGATCACCTTCAAGCACACCGACGGCGGGCTGGTGGTCAAGATCGGCGGGTCGCTGGTCACGCCGCGGGAGGACTGGCCGCACACGACGCTGCCGGAAAACGCCGGGTTTGGACAAATCCGCGGGTTTGCCGTCGCGGGCGAGGACAAGCAGTGGCACCGGGCCACCGCCAAGATCGTCGGCAACACCGTGATCGTCTCCTCGCCGGACGTGAAGCAACCGGTGGCCGTCCGTTACGCGTGGGCCGAGAACCCCGACTGCAATCTCTTCAACCGGGCCGGCATTCCCGCGTCGCCATTCCGCACCGACGACTGGCCCGTCGCCGCGCCGCAGAAGATCAAGCAACGCCGGTAAACAACCGCCCTCCCCTGGAAATCTCCAAGAAAGGCAACGCATGGGTATCACCATCGACCTGACCGACAAAGTGGCGCTCATCACGGGCGCCTCGCAAGGCATCGGGGCGCAACTGGCGCGCACGTTCCACCAGGCCGGCGCCCGGGTGATCCTGAATCACCCGGACATCGGGACAACGCGCGACGACGCCGACCAGGTGGCGCGGATGTTGAACGCGGTCCGTCCCAATAGCGCCGACATCATCGCGGCGGACGTCGCCAACGCCGACGCGGTCCAGCGCATGATGCAAACGCTCCGCCAGCAGTACGGCGGCATTGATTTCCTGCTCAACAACGCCGCCATCCTCCGCGACCACACGGTCTCCAAGATGAGCCTGGAGGAATGGAACTCGGTGATGGAGGTGAACCTCTCGGGCGTGTTCCACTGCTGCAAGTATGGACTGGAAATCATGCATGATGGCGGCGCCATCGTAAGCCTGGGCAGCATCGCGGCCATCCTGGGCTTCTTCGGTCAGGCCAACTACGCGGCGGCCAAGTCGGGCGTGCAGGGCCTGACGCGCGTGCTCAGCCGCGAGTGCGCGCGGCGCGGCATCCGCGCCAACGTCATCGCCCCCGGCGTGATCAACACCACCATGGCCGCCACCATCCCGGAGGAGATCCGGGCGGAAATGATGAAGAACATCCCGATGAAACGGTTCGGCGAACCGTTCGAGATCGCGCACGTCGCGCTGTTCCTCTGTTCGCCCCTGGCCTCGTACGTGACCGGCCAGACCCTGGAGGTCAACGGAGGCTGGCGCGGATGAGAGGCGCTGCGCGTGTGGTCCCGGCACAGGAGGCGGTCGCCGCGATTCCCTCGGGCGCGACGGTGGCCGTGGGCGGATTCGTCGGGGCGGGCCATCCCGAACTGCTGACCTCGGCGCTGGAGGCACATTTCCTGGCGACCGGCTCCCCGCGCGACCTGACACTGCTGTACGCGGCGGGTCAGGGCGACCGCGGCGACCGCGGCCTGAACCATCTGGCGCACACGGGCCTGCTCAAGCGTGTGGTGGGCGGTCATTGGAACCTCGCGCCGAAACTGGGCCGGATGGCGCTGGAGAATCAGATCGAGGCCTACAATTTTCCGCAGGGCGTCCTCTGCGTGCTGTTGCGAGAGATTGCCGCCAAACGTCCCGGCGTCATCACCCAGGTGGGCATGAACACCTTCCTGGATCCGTTGCACGGCGGCGGCCAGCTCAACGCCCGCACCACCGAGCCACTGGTGGAACGGATTCAACTGGATGGCACCGACTGGCTCCGCTATCGCGCGTTTCCCGTCCACGTCGGTTTCATCCGGGCGACCTCCGCCGACCCGCGCGGCAACCTGACGTCCGAGCGCGAAGGCATCATCGGCGAAGTGCTGCCGATTGCGCAGGCGGCGAGGAACCACGGCGGCATCGTCATCGCCCAGGTCGAGCGGCTCGTGGACCGCATCGCCGATCCCAAGGCCGTGTCGGTGCCGGGCATCCTCGTGGATTACATCGTGGTGTCCGGGGGGCGCGGCCACGAACAGACCTTTGGCGAAGTGTTCGAGGAAGCCTACGTGACGACCGGCAACGGCCGCGAAACACTGCCGCCCATGCCGTTCTCGGAGCGGAAGATTGTCGGCCGCCGTTCCCTGCGGGAGATTGCGGCCGGCGACATCGTGAACCTCGGCATCGGCATGCCCGAGGCGGTGGCCGCCATCGCGGCCGAGACGGGGCGGCTGGACGAATTCACGCTCACCGTCGAGAGCGGCCCCATTGGCGGCGTGCCGGCGTCGGGACTGAGCTTCGGCTGCAGCCGGCATCCGGAGGCCATCGTGGACCAGCCGGCGCAGTTTGATTTTTACGACGGCGGCGGCCTGGACGTGGCGGTGCTCGGCGCGGTGGAAGTGGATGCGCAAGGCAGCGTCAACGTGAGCAGTTTCGCAGGGCGGTTCGCGGGCGTGGGGGGCTTCGTCAACATCGCCCAGAACGCCCGGCGCGTGATCTTCTGCTGCACGTTCCGCGCGGGCGACCTCGAAGTGGACGTGCAGGAGGGGGCGTTGCGGATTGTGCGCGAAGGCCGCCACGCCAAGTTCGTGAAGCAGGTGGGAATGGTCTGCTTCCAGGGGCCGACGGCCGTGGCCCGCGGCCAGCGCGTCCTGTTCGTTACCGAACGGGCCGTGTTCGAACTGCAACCCGGCGGGCTGGCGCTGACCGAGCTGGCGCCGGGGGTGGACCTCCGTTCCCAGGTGTTGGACCTTATGGAATTCACGCCGGCCAGCCTCCAGCCCAAGGCGATGCCGGCGGACTGTTTTGAAAAATGAAATACACGACTCCTGTCCATTTGATTGACGCGCGGCGTTCCCCCATCGGCCGTTTCGGCGGCGGGTTGAAGGACCTGCGTCCCGCCGAGCTGGCGCTGAAGGTCGCCGAGGTGGTGGTGCCCGCGGCGCTCAAGCCGCACGTGGACGAGGTCATCCTCGGCCAGATTCTCCAGGCCGCCTCGGGCATGAACACGGCGCGTCAGGTGGCATTGCAACTGGGCCTGCCCCAGCGGTCGCCGGCCTTCACGGTCAACATGGCGTGCGCGTCGGGATTGAAAGCCGTGGCGCTGGCGGCGGACGCCATCGCCCAGGGCGAGATCAGCCTGGCGTTGGCGGGCGGCGTGGAATCCATGAGCCAGGCACCGCATTACCTGAGCGGATTGCGCTGGGGCAAAAAAATGGGCGATGCGCCGCTGGCGGACGCCATCTTTGCCGACGGATTGAGCGACCCGGTGCTGAAGATCGGCATGGGCGAGACGGCTGAGCGCGTGGCCGAGACGTGCCGGATTTCGCGCGAGGACCAGGACGTGTTCGCGCTGCAAAGCCACCAACGCGCCGTGGCCAGCCGCGCGGCACTGGCCCGCGAGATCGTCCCCATCCAGATCGCCACCGGCCGCGTGGACCAGGACGAGCAACCGCGATCGGATTCGACCCTCGAAAAACTGCGCACCCTCAAGCCGGCGTTTCGCGCCAACGGCACCGTCACAGCGGCAAATTCCTCCAGCCTCAATGACGGTGCTGCGATGGTCCTGCTGGCGGGCGACAAGGCCGTGGCGCGAAACAACCTCCGCCCTCGCGCCCGCGTGGTGGCCGCCTGCGCGGTGGGCTGCGACCCGGCGTTGATGGGCCTCGGGCCGGTGGGAGCCATTCGCAAGCTGTGCACGGAAACGGGCTGGTCGCTGGGCGACGTGGACGCCGTGGAAATCAACGAGGCGTT
>CAZAAF010000246.1:0-7185 GCA_964482575.1 uncultured Verrucomicrobiota bacterium
CCGGACACAGGACACCTGGGGGGTGTTTGGACGGCGTCAGGGCCGGTGTTTGTGTGTTTCACGATATCCTCCACGAGATCGTGAACACGAGTGTAGCGCGCCGCAGTTGGGATGCAAGCCGCTTGTGCGGAGCAAAGACGCGCTGGGACCGGGTTGTCGCATTTGGCATAGGTGATGTCCTATTGGCACAAGACCGGTCGGGCGTTTCGCGGTAGGATGTGAACCCGTAGCCTGGGGCGTTCACGGGCGTGAACGCGTGGAGACGGCAAAGACAGGAACCCGCGGCCGGGCAGGCCGCGACGAACCGAGCAGGAGCCATCCGTGACGACGACGATTGACCGCCAGGAGCGCGTGCGGCGCGCCATCGAGTTCCGCCGGCCGGACCGCGTGCCGGTGGTGTTTTGGAACCGCGACCAGACCGAAGGCGATGTGATGCTTTATCATCTCGCGCTCGGCGCGCCGGAGGAGAGGAAGGCAGATGGCAGATGGAAGATGGCAGATGGAACTTCCCAACACGCCACGCCTGACTCCCAACTGCCATCTCCCATCTCCCAGCCGTTTGCCGGCTGGGACTGGTCGCTGAACGAATGGGGTTACCGGCTGGTCAAGAGCGGCGACGGCACGATGGGGCATCCCGTCGAGCCGGTCTATCGCGAGTTGCCGCGCGCGATCAAGGTGGGGCGAGACTCTGTCGAGCCATAATCGGCCAAACGGCGGCTCGACGGAGTCTCGCCCCACCTCGATGGAGCGGTCGCACCCTGTGAAGATAGCCGGCGGTTGGGGGCCTCCGCTACAGGGGAGGCGTTGTTGGTGCCGGCGTTGCGTGAGGAGGAGCGGATGTCGGCGGCGCCGGCGTTTTTCGAAGCGTGCGGCGACCGGTACCGGTTGGCGAGCTTCGACCTCAGCGGCTTCACGGTCTATACCTTCCTGCGTGGCTTTGAAAACGCGATGCAGGATTTCCTCCTGGAGCCGGAAGGCTTCGCGAGGATGATGAACCTGATTATCGATTGGGAATGCGACCTGATGCGGATGGTGGCGCGGCACGGGTTCCACGGGATTCATTTCGCCGACGACTGGGGGACGCAGTCGGGCATGATGGTCTCGCCGGGGTTGTGGCGGGACCTGTTCAAACCGCGCTACGCCCGGCAATGCGCGCTCGCGCACGAGTTGGGCCTGCACACGTGGTATCACTGTTGCGGCGAGTTCGTGGCGATCATGGAGGATTTTCACGAGATCGGCGTGGACGTGCTGAACATCTCACAGCCGAACGTGAACGACATGGCCGAGGTGGGACGGCGGTTGCGCGGCCGGCAGTGTTTCATGATGCCCATCAGTTACCAAACCGTTTCCATCAGTGGCACCCCGGCGGATATCCATGCCGAGGCGCGGCGGCTCTACGATCTGCTGGCGGTGGAACAAGGTGGGTTCGTTGGGTATGTCGAGGAATACGGCGTGATGGGGATGTCGGAGACCAACTATCGCGCGTGCGGCGACGCATTCCGGTGTTTGGGGGTGTGCTCATGATGATGAAAACGATTTTCACCTTGTGGCTGGCCACGCTCGGCGTGTGGGCCGCCGAACCGCTCTCCGTCCGGCTCGGGAACACCAACGAAGAACACGGCCTGAGTGTCCCCTCGGGCGGTGATGGCGAGAACACCGCCGCCGAGGCCGGCGGCAGTCCCTGCCGGCGGATTGCGGGAGACAAGGCGCGCTACCTCTACGTGAAGGCGGACGCGGCGCGCATGCCCGCGGGCGACTACGACGCGTGGCTGTTGGTGGAATACTTCGACGATGGCGTGCAGATCGCACGCGTGGAATACGATGCCGCGCCCGTGGTTCGCGAGAAGAACACATTCTACACCGGTGCGGAGGATCAACTCCTGCTGGCGGGCAGCGGGCAATGGCAGCGGGCGGTGATTCATCTGCCGCACGCGCGGTTTGGCCACGGCCAGAACGGGCAGGCGGATTTCCGGCTGGCGGGCCGCGGGCTGGCCGTGCGGCGCATCGAGGTTGCCTTCACGCCGCCGCCGGATTACCGGCCCGGCGGTTTCGACACGGCGCGGCTGGACGCACTCCGCACACGCATTGGCGCCGGCATGGAGCTGGACCTGGGCTGCGATGCGACCCCGGCGCAGGCGGCGATCTATCGGATGCTCGGGTTCACGTGCGTCGAGTCCTATGTGACCTGGCAGACGGTCGAGGATGAGGGCGAGGGGAAATGGGACTGGAGCCGTTGGGACCGGCAGGTGGAGATTCTTGAACACGCGGGGCTGAAATGGGCGCCGCTGCTCGTATGCGGTCCCGCCTACTCGCTGCCGAAATGGTTCCGGGAGTCGGACCGCTCGGTGCCTTATGTCTGTCTCGAGCACGGCCAGCCGTCGAAAATCCAGTCGCTCTGGGACCCGAAGTTCCGTTTCTGGGTGGACCGCTTCGTCAAGGCGTTTGCGCTGCGGTATCGTGACCGCGGCGTGCTGCAACTGGTGCGGCTGGGCGTGACGGGAATTTATGGCGAGACGCTTTACCCGTCGGGACCCGACAGCGGGTGGGCGTTCCGGATTCCCGGGCTGCACCACAATCACACCGGCTGGTGGGCGGGCGACCGGCTGGCGGTGGAGGATTTCCGGCGGTGCATGCGGAAGCGCTACGGCACGGTGGCGGCGTTGAACCGCGCCTGGGAAACGGATGTCGCGTCGTTTGACGCCATCGAACCGGTCGTGCCGTCGAAGACGCACACGCACCGCGCGCGGTTGGATTTTGTGAACTGGTATGTGCAGTGCATGACCGATTACGCCGGGTTCTGGCACGCCACCGCGCGCAAACACTTTCCGAAGACGCCGATCTATCAGTCGCTCGGCGGCGCCGGCGAGCCGGTGTTGGGCGCGGACTTCTCCGCACAGGCCCGGGCGGCGGCGCCCTATGACGTGCGCCTGCGCGTGACCAATGAAGGCAGTGATTACGCGTGGAACTTCGCGATCACGCGCGAGGTTGTATCGGCGGCGCGCGCGTTCGGGCTGGGCTCGGGGCTGGAGCCGGCGAGCCACGTGTCGGCGGAGGGGAACGTGGCGCGCATCTACAATGCGACCGCGTCCGGCACGGTGCATCTGTTCTGCTACAACGGGAACATCCTGCAGGACCAGCCGAGCCTCGCGTTGTTCCGCCAGTACGCGCCGTATCTTCAGCGGCGGACCCCGGTGGTTCCCGCGGCGTTGTTCCTGTCGAAAACGTCGTGGGCCCTGGATGACGCGTGCGTTCACGGGGCCTTGAGGACCGCGCAGGTCCTGCGCCACACGGTGGATGTGGATTTTCTCGACCGCACGACGCTGGCGACGCCGCTGGCCCGGCGCGCGAAGGTGATGGTGGTGACCGAGGCGCCGTACGCCGAGCCGGCGGAAATCGACGCGCTTCGCCGGTGGGTTGCTGCGGGCGGCATCCTCGTGGCGCGGCCGTCGGCGGACGGACTGTTGTTGCGCACGCCGGAGGGGAGCGACGCCCTGAGGGACGCGTTGGTCTCCATCCCCGCCACGGGCGGGCGGTTGGTGCGGCCGACCGTCAGTGGCCAGCCTCCGCGGCATTCGCAACTCGCCATGGGGGATAACGACGAGCGTGTCCTTTGGGGCGACTGGTTCAGCGCCGAGTCGGGCGGCATGGTTTCCAAGACCGCTGGCACGAAGATGCGTTGGACCGGTGCGAAGGCGGGCTGCTATTTGTCGTGCGACCCGGGCACAGATGCGACGCTCATCCTGACGGCAAATCTGACCGCGGCGTCGTTGCCCGGCCCGAACCATGTGCTGGTTAATAGTGTCGTCGTGGGCACGCTCGATAAGGCCGGCCCGCAAACCTGGCGGTTCCCGGTCTCGAAGGAGATTCTAGCCGGACGCCCCGTGGCGGAGGTCTCACTGGAAATCAAAACTTTCCGTCCGCGGCAGAACGCCGACACGCGCAACCTCGGCCTTGCCGTTGGTGCGTTTGGGATTGTCTCGAAAGGCGCGGAGGCCGAGCCGGCCGCGCCGGTGCGGCTGTCGTGGGAGATGGACTGGTCGCAGGCCGCGCCGTCTGTCCGGCGCATCGGACGGGGCGCCACCCTGACGTTGACGAGCCGCGGATCGTCGGAGTTGGGCGCGGTGGTGGCGGAAGTGCTGACGCATCCGGAGCGGTTGATTCCCGGCGCGAAAGGCGTGACGTTGCCGGCGCTGGGGAGCGACGGCATGTTCGGGACGGTCCTGACCGACGGCGTCCTCTATTACAACAGCACGGCCGGGACAGGTTCGGTGGATGGTGTCGAGGTGCCGGCGCACGGCATCGCGTGGAAAGGCGCCCGATGAGCAGATTATGGAAGGTTCGACAGCTTTGTTGCCGGTCCATCGCGGTGTGGAGCACTGCGGTGTTGTTTGGAACGATCCCGGGTTCCGGTCTCTTGGACGCGGGCGCAGCCGAGACTCATCGCCCGCCGAACATCGTCTTCATCCTCGCGGATGATCTCGGCTGGGCGGATCTCGGTTGCTACGGCGCGGACCTGCACGAGACGCCGCGGCTCGACCGGCTGGCCGGCGAGGCGGTGCGCTTCACGCAGGCCTGCGCGATGTCGGTCTGTTCGCCGTCGCGCGCGACGTTGATGACCGGCAAGCACGCCGCGCGCCTGCATTACACGATCTGGTCGGAAGGCGCCATCGAGGGCGGGGCGAAGAACCGCAAATTGCTTGAGGCGGACGCCATCCACGCGCTGCCGCACAGCGAGACAACCCTCGCGAAGCGCCTGCACGACGCGGGCTATCTCACGGCGCTGGTCGGCAAGTGGCATCTCGGCGGATGGGAGAACTACCCGGAAACGCACGGCTTCGACGTGAACATCGGCGGCACGGGATGGGGCGCACCACAGACCTTCTGGTGGCCGTACAGCGGCAGCGGACTTTACGGGAAGGAGTTCCGCTACGTGCCGCACCTCGAGTTCGGGAAGCCGGGCGAGTATCTCACCGACCGGCTCACCGACGAGGCGATGAAGGTGATGGATCGCGCGGGCGGGAAACCGTTCTTCCTGTACCTCGCGCACCATTCGGTCCACACACCCATCGAGGCGAAGGCGGACGACGTCCGCTATTTCGACGCGAAGATTCGCGAGGGGATGCACCACCGCCACGGCATTTATGCCGCGATGACGAAGAACCTCGATGAGAACGTCGGTCGCGTCCTGGATTACCTGAAGCAGCACGACCTGGAGCGCAACACGGTGGTGATCTTCGCCAGCGACAACGGCGGGTATGTCGGGTACGACAGCCGCTGCGGGCGCAAGATCCCGGTGACGGACAACGCGCCGCTGCGGTCGGGCAAGGGAGCGCTTTACGAAGGCGGCATCCGCGTGCCGTTGATCATCCGCTGGCCGGGCGTGACGCCGGCGGGCGCGGTGTGCGAGGAGCCGGTGCTTCTTACGGACATGTTCCAGACATTGCTGGGCGTGGCGGGGCTGCCGCCCTCGACCGATGCCACGGACGGCGTGGACATCGGGGCGCTGTTGAAAAACCCTACGGCGAAACTCGACCGCGACGCGCTGTTCTTCCACTACCCGCATTACTACCACACCACGACGCCGGTGAGCGCGATTCGCACGCGCGAGTGGAAGCTGCTGGAGTTCTTCGAGGACAACCACCTGGAGTTGTACAACCTGCGCGAGGATCCCTCCGAGAAGCGCGACCTCGCCAAAGACATGCCCGACCGTGCCGGCGAACTCCGTGAGCGCCTGCACGCCTGGCGCGATGCGGTGGGCGCGGCATTGCCGAAGCCCAATCCCAATTTCAAGGGACGCAATCCCAAACCGGCGCAGTCGCAGGTCACACCGTAGGATTTCGCGCGCAAGCGTGTCTGTACATATGGCGACTCGACAAACTCCCCGGCGTAACGGCATAAGACTCACAATGAATCATGTCCTGAGGACGTTCCTGATTCTGTTGCTGGCGGCCCCGGTGCCCGCGCCGGCGCGCGAGGCCGATTTGATCGGTTACGGGCACATCGAGTCCACGGTGCGTGCGGAACGGTCCGGCGAGGGCGTGGTGGGGTTTGAATGCGAGAGCGCGGCGCACGCCGACCGGCTCCTGAGCAAGCTGCGCGCGGATTTCTCCTGGGACAAACAGCTCGGCCTGCGCTGCGTCACGCTGCGTGACGGCGCACCGGCGCTGGCGCTGGAGGGTTGCGGTGTGCTGGTGCTCGCGCGGCGCGGCGACACGGTGTATGCGGTCGCGGGTGCTTCGCCGGAATCGGCGGAGGCGCTGTTGAAACGGCACGGGCTCGAGGGACGCGACGTTCATTTCACGCCCAACAAGCGGCACCCGATGTCATTGGATTTTTTCGACCTGCGGCCGCTCAGTTTTTATTACCATCAACTGAATGTGCTGGGGCTGGCGCGGGGATTGAAACGCTACGACCGCGCGGTGCTGGACCAACCGGTGGAGTTTGGGGCCCGGCTCGGGTGCGGGTACAGTCTGTTCAACCCGTTCTTCGGCATGGACGAACTGGCCGACGGCGCGACGCATCTGTTTCCGCTCGCGACATCCATCGCAGGGGCCAGGGCGCACGACATGGTGTTCATGACCCATGGCGGCCACTGCCTGGCGCCGTGGTGGATGCGGAACCGGTTCCCGCGCGACATCGTCCAATGGGACCCGCTCGCGATCACCGGTTGGGGAACGCTGGGCGCGATGGGCGGGACGCACCTGAGCCAGTCCGCGTCGCCGGAGGCGTATGCCTACGCGCAGCGGTTCACTGGCCGGATGCTCGATTTCCTGAAAACAAAGGCGGGCGACAACCTCGGCTGCGTCCGCGTCATTGGCGGCGGCCATCCCGGCGATGAGATGGGGCTTCATCACCTGAGCACCGAGTTCATGGATTATGATGAGGCCGGGCAGGAAGGATTCCGCCGCTGGCTGCGCGACACGCGCCACCTCGACCTCGCAGCGCTGGGCCGGCGCTGGTACGACGACCCGGGGCGCTTCAAGTCGTGGGCGGACGTGGGCATTCCGTCGCACTTCGAGTTCTTCGGCGGGTTCGGCCAGGGAACGTTCGACCTGCGGGAGCACTGGCTCTGGCGGCCGGACAGCGTCAACGCAGAAGCCGAGGGATGGGGCAAACCGGATTACCGTCCGGGCGAGGAATGGACCGCGACGGATTTGGTACCGTCCGTGGCGCAGCTTTTCCTGT
>CAZAAF010000247.1:0-4225 GCA_964482575.1 uncultured Verrucomicrobiota bacterium
TCGCGAGGTCGCGTTGCCCCTCGCCGTCCTGATTGACGACCGTGCCACCCTTGACCATGAAAATGTTGGCGGAGACGCATTCGTTGACCGTGCCGTCCTTCTCGACGAACAGCGCCTCGAAGCATCCCGCGGCCCTGGCGCGCTGGGAGGTCAGGACATTCGGCAGCAGGCAGATGGTCTTGATGTCGCACCGCTGCCAGCGAATGTCCTCGGCGGTGAGAATGGCCACGCCGCGCGCGCGCACCGCCGGGTCCACCACCGGCAGTTCGCGCACCGTCAGCACGACCGGCGGTGGGGTGTCCTTGGGAAACTCTTTCGCGCGCTTCGTCGCCCCCCGCGTGACCTGGAGATACACCATCGACTCGCCGAAGCCGGCGCGCTTCACCGCTTCACGCATGGTCTGCTCCAATCCTGCGGCGGTGAAGGGAGGCTTGATCTCGATGGCTTCAAGACTGCGGAAGAGACGGCGCATGTGTTCCTCCACGGCGTGCAACCGGCCCTTGTGGGTGCGCAGGACATCGTAAATGCCGTCGCCGAGTTGGAAACCGCGGTCCTCGACGGACACCACCGCGTCCGCCAGCGGGGAAAACGTGCCGTTCACATAAGCAATAGGGGGCATGAAAAGAGACTCCTTGAAATTAATACCGAAGGTTTAACGAAGAGGTGTGGAGAACGCGAAGTCCTCCGAAGAATTGGATGCAACCCAAAGGGTCTGTTGTCCCCACGCGCTGGCGTTGGGTCCCGACGTCGGCTCTTGCATGGATCGAACCTTCGCTAGTACGAAAAGGCGGCGAAGACTGGATACTTGGCAAGTTTGGCCAGGCCGGAGAGGGCCTTGAGCTCGATCAGAAAATCGCATTCGACGACCTTGCCGCCGAGTTGCTCGACAAGTTTGGCGGCGGTGGCGGCGGTGCCGCCGGTAGCGAGCACGTCGTCCAGAACCACCACCCGGCTGCCGGGTTTCACAGCGTCCACGTGGAGGCAGAGCGTTTCACGGCCATATTCCAGCTCGTAACTTTCCTCGATGGTCTTGTAGGGCAGCTTGCCCTTCTTGCGCACCGGCACGAAAGCCACGCCGAGCTGGTAGGCGACGGCGCCGGAAAAAATGAATCCCCGTGCGTCGATGCCAACAATGACGTCCGGCTTCTGCTGGCGGTGGCGGTCCACGAAGATGTCCACGGCGGCGCGGAACAATTTCGGCTGCTGCAATACCGGGGTGATGTCTTTGAAGATCACCGGCGGCTTCGGGAAATTCGGAATGTCGCGGATGGCGGCCTTGATTTGGTCAATGCTGCTGGCGCTCATGATGTGGCTTTGGCCCGCTTCGGTTTCTCCTGTTTTTCCATCATCTTGCGCAGCTTCCGCAACGCAATATTCTGGACCTGGCGGACGCGTTCGCGAGTCACGTTTAGCTTTGCGCCGATTTCCTCCAGGGTCTGCTCCTTGCCGCCGTCGAGGGCGAAACGGTGGCGGAGAATCAACTGCTCGCGCTCGTCGAGCTTGTGCAACAACGCGGTGATGTCCTGCTTGGTGGACTTGTCCTTGAGCGTCTCGAACGGATCGAGCACGTTCTCGTCGCCGATGATTTCACCGAACTCGGTAGTTTCATCCTCGCCAATGGGCGCCTCGAGCGACGCAGGCCGGATGCTGACGGTGCGCAGCTCGCCGACCTTGGCCGCGGAGATACCCAGTTCCTTGCCCAACTCGGCGTCCGACGGATCGCGGCCCAGCTTTTCGCTGAGCTTGATTGCCGCGCGCCGCATCTTGCCGATCTTGTCCACCAGATGCACGGGCAGGCGGATCGTCTTGGCCTGGTTGGCCAGGGCGCGCTTCATGGACTGTTTGATCCACCAGGAAGCGTAGGTGGAAAGCTTGCCGCCCTTCTTCGGGTCGAACCGCTCCACAGCCTTCATCAACCCGATATTGCCTTCGCTGATCAGGTCGAGCAAGGGCAGGCCGAGGCCGGAGTAATCGTGGGCGATCTTGACCACGAGACGGAGGTTGGACCGGATCATCTTCTCCCGGGCCTTCTTGTCTCCTCGTTTGATGAGTCTGGCCAGCACCACTTCATCCTCGCGAGTGAGCAAAGGGATTTGCCCAATCTCACGAAGATAAATCTTGATGCCGCCTTCGCTCTCCGTCCTGTCGAATCGCATGGTTGCACCGCCCTCCGTACGGGGCGCCGGGGGCTTTGACCCCGGCGCCCGCGTACCACGATTAGACTACAGGGAACTGCTTATTGTTCAAGCACTGCCTGCGCCGCCGCCAGTTTGGCGATCGGCACGCGGAACGGCGAGCAGCTCACGTACGTGAGGCCGATCCGGTGACAGAACTTCACGCTCTCGGGATCACCGCCGTGCTCACCGCAAATGCCGAGCTTGATGTCCGGCCGCGTCTTGTGAGCCTTCTCGATGGCGATCTGCATGAGCTGGCCGACGCCCGTCTGGTCGATGGACGCAAACGGGTTGGCCTTGATGATTTCGTTCTCGGCGTACGCCGGCAGGAACGAACCGCTGTCGTCGCGGCTCATGCCCAGCGTGGTCTGGGTCAGGTCGTTGGTGCCGAAGCTGAAGAACTGCGCGTCCTTCGCGATGAGATCGGCGGCCAGCGCGCCGCGCGGGATCTCGATCATCGTTCCCACCTTGTAATCGACCTTCGCCTTCTTCTCCTCCATCACCTGTTTGGCCACGCGATGGACGATGTCCAACTGGAGTTGCAGCTCCTTCGGGAAGCCGATGAGCACGATCATGATCTCCGGCTTGACCTTGATGCCTTCCTTCCGCACCTGGATGGCGGCCTCGATGATGGCGCGCGTCTGCATCTCGGTGATTTCCGGATAGACAATGCCGAGACGGCAGCCACGGAAACCGAGCATCGGGTTGGCCTCGTGCAACTGCGCCACACGGGCGGCGACCTTCTCGGGCGTGATGCCGAGCTTGTGGGCCGTCGCGCGCTGCGTTTCGTTGTCGTGCGGCAGGAACTCGTGCAGGGGCGGATCGAGCGTGCGGATGGTGACCGGCAGGCCCTTCATCTCACGGAAGATGCCGACGAAGTCCTCGCGCTGGAACGGCAGCAACTTGGCCAGCGCAGCCTTCCGGCCTTCCAGCGAATCCGCGAGAATCATCTCGCGCATCGGGTAGATGCGGTCGCCGCTGAAGAACATGTGCTCCGTGCGGCAGAGACCGATGCCCTCGGCGCCGAAGGAAACCGCGTTGGCAGCCTGGTCGGGCTGGTCGGCGTTGGTGCGGATGCCGAGCCGGCGCAGCTTGTCGCACCAGCTCATGAGCTTGGCGAACTGCTGGTAGGCGCGGCTCTGCTTCACATCAAGTGTCTTGGCGACCAGCACCTGCACGACTTCGCTGGGCGCGGTCTTGACCTCGCCCGCAAACACTTCGCCGGCCGTGCCGTCGATGGAGATGTAATCGCCTTCCTTGAGCGTGCGGCCCTTCACCTGCAACACACGGGCGGTGTAGTCGATCACCATATCGGCCGCGCCGCAGACGCAGACCTTGCCCATCTGGCGGGCCACGAGCGCCGCGTGGCTGCTGACGCCACCCCGCGCGGTGAGGATGCCCTCGGCGGCGATCATGCCGCGCAAGTCCTCAGGCGTGGTCTCCGTGCGGCAGAGCAACACGCGGTTGCCCTTGTGCGCCTGGGCCACGGCGTCCTCGGCATTGAACACGATCTTGCCGGAAGCGGCGCCCGGACCGGCCGGCAGGCCTTTGCAGAGCAAATTGCCGGCCTTCTCGGCCTCGCCGCGCGCCTTGCGGTCGAAGATCGGGGCGAGCACATGGGCCAGCGAATCCGCCGGGATGCGCTTCACCGCGGTCTTCCAATCGATCAGCTTCTCCTCGACCATCTCGACGGCAATGCGAACGGCGGCGAGGCCGGTGCGCTTGCCATTGCGGGTCTGGAGCATGTAGAGCTTGTTGTCCTCGATGGTGAACTCGAAGTCCTGCATGTCCGTGAAGTGTTTCTCAAGCTTCTGGCGGACCTGCATCAACTCCTTGTGGGCCGCAGGCATTTCCTGGGCCAGCTTGGCGATCGGGTTCGGCGTGCGGATGCCCGCGACGACGTCCTCGCCTTGCGCGTTGATCAGGTATTCTCCGTAGAACACCTTCTCGCCGGAAGCCGGGTCGCGCGTGAACGCCACGCCCGTGGCGCTGGTGTCGCCGAGGTTGCCGAAGACCATCGTCTGGACGTTGACGGCCGTCCCCCACTCGTG
>CAZAAF010000247.1:4235-7128 GCA_964482575.1 uncultured Verrucomicrobiota bacterium
GTACTTGCGGCGATAAACAATCGCGCGGTCATTGTTCCAGGAGCCGAACACGGCGCTGACGGAGCCCCACATCTGCTCGATCGGGCACTGCGGAAATTCCTGGCCGGTCCGCTTCTTGATGAGGTCCTTGTAACGGGTGACAAGCTCCTTGAGGTTGGCGGCCGTGAGGTCCACGTCCTGCTTGGCGCCGACTTCCTCCTTGAGGTGGTCCATGACCTCATCGAACGGCTCGTGGTCGTCCTTGCCCAGCTTCTGGACGCCCATGACGACGTCGCCGTACATCTGGACGAACCGGCGGTAACAGTCCCACGCCCAGCGTTCGTTGCCGCTCTTCTTGGCAACCACCACAACCGTCTCGTCGTTGAGACCGAGGTTGAGAATGGTGTCCATCATGCCCGGCATCGAATCGCGGGCGCCGGAGCGGACGCTGACCAGCAACGGGTTCTCCTTGTCGCCAAACTTCTTGCCGAGAAGGTTCTGAAGTTGTTCGATGGCCGCCTGAACCTGCGCCTGAAGGACCTTTGGATAGGTCTTCTTGTTGTCGTAGTAGTAGGTGCAGACTTCGGTGGTGATGGTAAATCCCGGAGGCACCGGCAGACCGATACGGGTCATCTCCGCGAGATTGGCGCCTTTGCCGCCGAGCAGCGCGCGCATTTTACCCTCGCCGTCGGCCTTGCCTGCGCCGAAGAAATAAACGTACTTGGGGGCCTTACCGCCTTTGGCCGCCTTGGAAGCTTTCGTTTTAGCCATGGTATCTATGTCCTGAACTGTTTTGGTTTTGTCTGTTTGGCGGCAAACAACCCACCGCCAAAGGAACCGGCAGTCTAGTGGAATGCCGCCGCCTGTCAAGGCCACAACGGCGGCTTTACAAATCCCTCCCGAACGGTGTCAAAAACAGAGCGGAATACGGCCAAAAGCGGGGATTCAGGGCCCTTTGGCGAGCAAACTGGAGGGATACATCCGAATCCGACGCCAAAACACCGGCCCGTACAGGAAAAACCGGTGCTGTCGCCCGGTCCAGGAACGCAACAAGGAGCTTGCTTTGCCCCATGGCTGAAGACTTACTTGGGAACGGAAGGAAAACCCCAATGAACAGATGCCATGGAACCCCGCCGGTGCTTGTCCAAACCGTCCTGAGTCTGCTCGCCTTCGCGTGTCTGGTCCTCCAAGGCGCACCGGCAGAAGAGAAGGTGGAACTGAAAATCACCGACCTGCATGCCGCGTCCGGCAAAGCCTATGTCGTCAAGGAAGGCGGTTTCGTCCCCGGCGGTCCCCAGTTCGTGGATCGGAACTACCAACTCAGTTATGTGCCTCAACCCTTGAAAGGGCTGACCACCCTCCTGACCGCGGGCGATGACAAGTTCATCCCCGAAGATCAACCCTGCCTCAGCTTCCGGGTGAATGTGCCCGTGACCGTCTATGTGGTCTATGGCGACAAGCTCCGCTTCCTGCCGTCCTGGCTTTCGGAGTATTCAAACACGCGATGGAAAGTGACGCGCCAGGATACCAACCCGGCGACCTTGAAAGGAATCTTCACCCTCTTCGCCAAAGAGTTCCCTGCCGGTGTGATCACACTTAATGGAAACCTGTCGAAGCCAATGGCCAGCGACGAGGAATTTCTGCGGATGAAAGGTTCGACCTTCTGCATGTACAGCGTGGTGGTTGCGGCACGACGCTGAACCGCTGTTGGCAATGCGGCCTGACGGGGATAACGCATCCCTGGCGCGGGTCAGCCATCGGAAATCCGAGGAATCGCGCTGGAAATACAGGCGGGGAGTGGCCATAAATAGTGCATTGTCCCTTGTAATGAGTCCTGAGCAAACCAAACCCGCGTCCGCCAACAACCGGCACCGCGTCCGCTGGATGGCACCGGTGCTGGCGGTGGTAACTCTTTTGGTTTTCTGGAGGGCCACCGGGTGCGGGTTCATCAACTACGATGACCCCGAGTATGTCGCTCAAAACCGGTACGTGCAGCAAGGTCTGACCCTGGAGAGCCTCCAATGGGCGTTTACCTCCCGCCACGAGGGTCTTTGGATTCCGCTGACCTCGCTGTCCCACATCCTGGACTGGCAACTCTACGGGAGCAATCCCGCCGGACATCATCTGACGAATGTGCTGCTCCATGTCGCCAACACCCTGCTGTTGTTCCTGCTGCTGCGCCGGATGACCGGAAGCCACTGGCGCAGCGCGCTGGTGGCGGCGCTCTTCGCCCTGCATCCGCTCCATGTTGAGTCCGTGGCGTGGATTTCGGAACGGAAAGGCGTGCTAAGCATGTGGTTCTGGTTACTGACGCTGTACGCCTATGCAGCCTATGTGCAGTTCCGCGCGCGAGGCCTGACAACCCGGGCCCTCGGCAGCTATGTCACCGCCCTAGTGCTTTTTGCCATCGGCCTGATGGCCAAACCAATGCTGGTGACGCTGCCGTTGATCATGCTGCTGCTGGACTACTGGCCGATGGACCGATGGAGAACGCCCCCGGCAACGCCATCGAGATGGACGGGGCCACGTTGGCGATGGCTGGTGATGGAGAAGATACCGTTTTTCCTGCTGGCCTCTCTTTTCAGTGTGCTGACGGCCGGGGTGGCTCCGGAAAGCTCGCTGACTCTCGGCCAGCGAATTGGCAACGCCTTGATCGCCTGCCCGCGTTACTTGTGGAATACCGTCTGGCCGGCGGTGCTGGCCATTCCCTACCCGCACCCATGGAGCTGGCCGGTCTGGCAGGTGATTCTGGCCGCTGTATTTCTTGCAGCCACGACCCTCTGGGTCCTCCGCCATGCGCGCCAGCACCCATGTTGGGTCACGGGCTGGTTCTGGTTTCTCGGCACACTGGCACCCGTGCTCGGATTGGTGCGGATGGGCGCTTATTCCATTGCTGATCGTTACACCTACATCC
>CAZAAF010000248.1:0-7118 GCA_964482575.1 uncultured Verrucomicrobiota bacterium
CCGAGCACCGATGTGAACAACATCAGTCCTGCGGGCCAGAACTTTTTCTTGAAGAAGAAATGCAGCGATCCGAGTGAAAGCAGGAGAGCCCCCGCCAGCGCCCAGATGCCCGGCGTGCGCATGAACGGCCCGATAAGCTGCTCGAGCATCATCAGGTAAACCATCCCCGTCACCGCCGCCAGCGCCATGCCGCCGATAAAGAACGTCTTGCCGGTGGCAAACGCCCCAGGGTGGTCGCGCCCGATCAAGCCGACGAAAAAACCGCCGACCGTCACCGCGCCCAGCACCATGTGCAACCAGCGCATCAGGTAGTCCCCCGTGGCCGGATTCCAGACCAGACCGGATTGGTCCCGGGCATACAGGGCATGAATCTGGTCCGGCCGTTCCGCCATCGAGAAGACCGAGCTGTACACCAGCGCCACGTAGAGCAGGGCGAACAACGCCAGCGACACCGCAACCTTGCTCACACCGCCCGTCGCCTGCGCCTTGAACGAGGCGCGATAAAGGGCGTAGTAGGCGACGATCACCGCGGCGATCACTCCCATCCAGAACCAGCCGCTGACCACCGCCGCCGCGTACACCTGGCGCGGATAAACCAGTTGCAGGAAGAGCAACGGCGCGACGCCAAGCGTCACCGTCGCCGCTGTGGCCGATGGAAAAAGGCGCGCATATTTCACCAGCGTCGGGTCATCCCATTGCCGGCGGATGGCGGCATACAACACGATGATCACCCCGCCGAGCAGGAAGTTCATCGCCACCAGGTGCAGCGTCAGCGTCACCAAATGCAGCACCGTCACCAGCCAGAGCGGCGCGGACAAGAATTCGTAGTCAGGAAGATTCACTTTTTCGCTCCTTTGCCAAGTTGTTCCATGAAGCCGACCAGCGCCGCGCGTTCCTTCGCGCCACCGGTGTAGGCGGGCATCCCCTCGCCCATGTCGGCGGCGGCGGCGAGCAGGGCCTCGAGGTCTTTTGCGGACATGCCAGCAAACGATTTCGCTTTGTCGCTGGCCGCGCCGATGACGTGGCACTTGGCGCAACGGATCTCGTACGCCTTCCGGCCCAGTTCGGCGCCCTGAAGCGGGTACACCTCCTCCAGCGGCCGTTTGTCCACCCGCTGATAAAGGTAGTCCGCCACCTTCTCCGCCTCCTCCGGTTTGCCAAGGAACGGTGGCATGTTGCCCTTGAGCAGATGCGCCGAGCGGACAATCGCCGCGATGAACGGGCGGTCGGTGCCGTCAAACGCCGGCTTGAGCGCCTTGTAACCGTCGAGCGTGTGACAGCTCCGGCAGGCGTGGCGGAACAAATCCGCCCCGTCGTCGCCGGTCCTGAACGCCAGGTGCGCCAGATAGCCATCCTTCTTGTAAAGCTCCGTCTTCCTCACCTCCACGCCGTTGCCGTACATGTAGCCGGTGAGGATGTAGGGCTTGCGGATGGACTCGCGAAATCCTTCGAAGCTTCCGAACCACGCCAGGCCCAGCACCATCAACACCGCCGCCGGCGCGAACGTGAGTTTCCGCGGGATGAGCAGGCCGAACACCGCCAGCAGCGCGCCAATGCCCATCGCCAGCCAGACCGAGTACTCGATGGCATGTACCGGCGTCGGCATGGTCTGCAGCGCCTTCGCGGTCACCGCCGCCGGGATCGCCTGCCAGTACCAGGCTTCGCACACCGCCGTGACCACCAAGCCCACCAGACCCCAAACCGCCGCGTAGCGCACCGTCTTCGCCTTGAACCCGTCCTCATCGCACCGCGACGCCACCAGCAACGCGTAGAGGCCCGCCAGCATCACGCAAACGCCCGTCCGCAATGCCAGCGACGGCCAGTAGGTGGGATTGAAGAAGCCGTCCCAGAAATCCCCCGTTGCCAGCCATTTTCCCGGCGTCAGCATGAACGTGAGAATGCCGTTGATGATCACCAGCGACAACCATGCGGCCACGAAGTAGATCCAGCCGATGATCATGTGGTCGCGCGGCTTCATCCGCTTCCAGCCGTAGAAATAGAGAATGGCCGCCGCGATCTCCACGACGAAGAACGTCCACTCCGTCGCCCAGCCCCAGACATAATTGTGGATGAGCGCCTCCGTGGCCGCCGGACTGAGCAAGCCGATCACGAACCAGATGCCCACGCCCGTCAGCGCGCCGGCCACCAGCGTCACCAAGACGAAGAACTTGGACAACCCCTGCAAGAACTCCAGCCGCCGTTCATCCCCGGCCTTGCGGGCGAGCCATTCGCTGACCACGAGATACAGTCCACCGCCGATGGCGAAGTGCGACACAAAGACGTGGAAGACGGCGATCATCGCCATCAACACACCGTAACCTATCGGCTCGTCCCAAAACGGATAATTCATCGTTAACCTCCTGCCGGCAATTTTAAGGGGTAAAGTAGATCAACAACCCCACCCGCGCAAGTGGACCGCTCCTTGTTCGCAACCACCTCATTTGGCTTCGTTTCGTCAAATTCACGCTGTGTCGTTATCCAACCCATTGCAATGACGCGTGTTGGTTTTTCGATTTGGCTTCGTTTCGCAAAAACACTCCATCCCCATTCGTGCCAAATCGCGTCATTCGCGGCCAATCCCTTTCGTGTCGTTCTTTGGCTCCGCCGTCTCATTTGGCTTCGTTTCGCAAAAACCGGGGTTCATCGAAATGACAACGGAACCAACCTTGATTCACCTTGATTGACGTTGATTATCGTTCTCTGAGGTTGATAGCGCCTATCTGCAGGAGGCCATTGGGAGTCTCCCGATGCCCTTCAAGCAGAGGCGTGTCATGGCGTGGTTCTTCGCCAATTTCGGTGGGAATGGCGCCGTCACCCGGCTGTCGCGGAGCGAGGCAGAAAAAACCAACGGTTCGGGCCCGGGGACCCGGGGGCTGCAAATTCCAGTCACCAGGAACAGCGAGGCACCACATGCGGCATTGCCTCGCAGCACACCCCAATCCCCATTTGCGTCCATTTGCGTCATTCGCGACCAATCCCCTCCCCTTCGACGGACTTGGACATTCCGCCCTTCCCGCACCCGCATCCATCCACGTCGTTCATCGTCGGCTCAGAGTATAGCAATTTCTCTATCATTGTCAAGTGAAATACACTATAATTTCCCAGCGCGGCGATTGACGGTGATTCCCGACATTCATGTACTGTGTTGCAAGACGATCCGCCCATCCTCCAACCGAAGGAGTTGCACTACAGGACACGCGCCCCGTAGCGCAGGTTTTTAACCTGCTGTATCGCCGGCTTCCAGCTGGCCTGTCGGTCACAATAGGAAGCCCATCCAGGACCCGGGCGGTTCGCGGATTGGAAATCCGCGATACAGCAGACTGGGAAGTCTGCGCTACCCCAAGACATCCACGGGTTTCTTCGGTTTGTGGTGACGGCGTCAGCCGCGTCAGGTTTTGAGGTTTCTCTCTTCGTTTATACCGCGGGTCGAACCCAGCCGGCATCATTTCGTCCGGCGGGCGGTCCGCCAGCGAAGCCCGACCAATCCCACAAGACCGCCGACCAGCAGGACCGATGCGGACGGCTCGGGAACAGCCTCAATGGTGATGAAGGTCGTCGTCGTGTCCATCGTCATGCCCAGCGGACTGCCGCTGATGCCCGTACCGGTGAAGGGGATGGTATTCGTGCTCTCGATGTGGGTGTAGTTGATCTGCAGCGTGTAGGTCTCCCCGTTGGTCAACGTCCCCGGAGCAATGGTGAAGGAGGTCAGCGCCGCGTCGGTCTTGCCGATCTCGGGCGCATACACGGACTGGGGCGACGACCCGAGGGTCGTCGGGTAATCGCTCATCTTGAACAACAGGAAGTTGATCTTCCCACCCAACCCCGAGGTGTAGGTGGTGAAATCGCCCGTGTTGAAGGTGAGCGTGGCGCCGGCGGTGGGGTCGATCAGCAGGTATCCGTTGTCCCATGTCCCGCCGCTGGTGAGCAAGGGAGTGGTCGGCAGGGTCGGATTGGTCAGGTCCAGGTAAAGCGTGGGCGACGCCGTGGCGCCCATGGAGAAGGTGTAGTTGCCGGTTCCATAGGATGCGTTCAATCCGGACTGGGTCGTGCGCGCATCGCCGTACTGGTAGCGGTTGTAGCCGCTGCTGGTGGCCCACGTCGGCGAGTTCCCCGCGCCAACGGGAAAGTCAATGATCCCGGTCGGATAATCGGCCGTCGCCGCCGGCAGCGTCAACGTCGGCGCCACGGACAGGCTGGCCCCCAGGGTGTCGATCTTGGCGACGATGGAATACTGGTTGTACCCGAAGGCACTGTACCCACCAACCACGCTCGTGCCGTTGGTTTGCTGCACCACCTGCTGCTCTTCGAGGCTGTATTGCGTGGACGACGCAGCATCCGCCCGCGACGCCAGAGCCAAAATCAGGATGACCGCCAAAGAACATCCGTATCCAAGTTTCATGTTTGTTGGGATATTATTCATTCCGACGGCGGGAATCCATGATTTCCGGAAAACCCATCATGACAAATCTGTAATGATGCGTGGTTGCAGGATGTTAGCCGGATGGAGACCTGAATGAATGCGATGCAGGCCACGTGCCCTCACGCGGCGATCATCATGATAATTCCGCCGGATCGGGGACCCGGCCTGTATTTATTTCCGCCAAGCCGGTGGGTTCTTCTAGAAGGAACACAGGTAGCCCACGACAAAAACCACGAGGAGGACAATGCCCAGGACGCAGACAATCTTCCGGCTGGAAATCCCGTGCCGGCCTGCCGCGTCCCCATACTCGGCGGCGATGCGCTCCTCCTCGTATTGGCGTTCCGTCTCCTCCGGATCGCGATTCCGCATGTAATCCCGGTCGTAAATGCCCATGGGATGATCTCCTTTGTAAGGCAGTTTGCCTGTCAGACCCCCTTCGCAAAGCGATGAAGCAACAAAGTGCGACATTAGCGCAACCGAATTTCCAAAACTCGTCACTGACCAAGCCTGTTCAGTTCTGCTTTGGCCAGATAATATTCCGATAAATCTCTTCTCTCCATCGCCAGGCACTTCCGAAGACATTCCGCTGCCGAAACCCTGTTGTTTGCCTGCAAATGCTTCATGCCTGCAAAAAACCACGCGTCTGCAAACTGGCCTCGCTCCACCATGGCCTTGGGTGAAGCTGCGGCAGTCAACAAAGCACTTTGGTCAATCCTTCCAAGAAGGAAATCACCGATCCTGGCCGGCCATGAATCATCCTTGCCGTTTCCGCGCTTTTCGAAATAGGCCGCAAGCTCCTTGTTCGCGACTTCATTTTCTCCCAGCCGTGCACGAACCAGCCAAAGTTTCAGTTGTGTGTAAGCTCTTTTGGGCTCGCCCAAAAACTCGCGGCTTCGACGGAAATCAGCCGCCGCATCCACCCAACGGCCCATCATCCAATAGACACAGGCACGCTCGTAGGCGACACTGACGTGTTTCGGATCCAATTCGACGGCGAGGTCAAGGTCGGCTAACGCGGCATCAAAGTTGTTTCTCTCGGCCTTGACAAAACCGCGGAGGCAATAGGCATTGCGAAACTTCGGTGCTATCTCGATTGCACGATTGAAATCGGCAATAGCTCCGTCGTAGTCTCCCTTGCTGTCTTTGGCCCATCCGCGTTCGAACCAAGCCAGGGCATACTTCGGATTCAATTCGATGGCACGAGTGCTGTCAGCAATCGCACCGTCAAAGTCGCATTTCAACCGCTTGACGTAGACACGGCAGTAGTAAGCATAGGCATCCTTGGGATCAATTTCGATGGCGCGATTCAGGTCTTCAAGAGTTTCTTTCAAATCGTCTTGCCATTGTCTAGAGATTCCGCGGCTTAGGAAAAATGTGGCGTTGTGCGGATTCAATTCAATGGCATGAGTGTAATCCACGATCGCCTCAGCATGACCGCCCTTGCTTGCCTTGGCGCAGCCGCGACAGAAGTAGGCGTAAGCATCCTTCGGATCAATTTCGATGGCGCGATTCAGGTCTTCACCCGCTCCATTCAAATCACCTTTCCACTGTTTGACGATTCCGCGTTCACGATAACCGGAAGGCCATATTGGAACGATCGTTATTGCGCGGCTAAAATCGGCAATCGCTCCGTCTAAATCCCCCTTGCGCCATTTTGCAACACCGCGCTCGTAATAATGGGAATAGATGGCAGCAACCAAATGTCTGCCCCCAAACAGGACAGTGCCGGCCAGCAAGGCTGCCGCGAACATTCCTCCTATTGCGAATAACGCGAACTTCTTCCTGCTCATGACAATACAGGCCGCGTGCTTCCACGCGGCGATTATCGATCATTCTCCTTGACCGGACTATTGACCCGCGGATCGGCCGTTGGCAAGTCCATTTGAATGAACTCAGCAAACAGATTGCAGGCCGCGTGCCCCCACGCGGCGATCGTTGATGGCTGTTCGTGTCATTCAGGTTGTAGGCCGGGTCCCCTGACCCGGCGGAATGATCATGATGATCGCCGGGTCGGGGGACCCGGCCTACATCGCCAACACATCCTTGTTCCCAAAGAGCGCCACGGTCTTCCGCTGCGCCCTTTTACAACGCCACAGCCCTAAAACGCGGTGGCGGCCTTGCTGATCTCAAGGTAACGGGCGTAGGCGTCGTCCCACTTGGCGCGGTCGCTGGACGGCTCGTAGGTGAAGACCGGGAAGGACTGGCGCACGACTTCGCGGCCCTCGTCGAGGCTCTTGATCGCCTTGCGGGCGATGGCCTGCATGAGGATGTTGCCGATGGCGGTGCCTTCGATGGGGCCGGTGATGACGGTGCGGCCGGTGGCATCGGCGGCGAGCTGGTTGAGCAGCGTGTTCTGTGTGCCGCCGCCCACGATGTGGACGACGGAGGCGCGACGGCCGCGGCATTCCTCGACGCGCTCCAGGGTCCAGCGGTACTTCAATGCCAGGCTCTCCAGCACGCAGCGGACGACTGCGCCCTTGTCCTCCGGCACGGGCTGGCCGGTGCGGCGGCAGAAGTCGCGGATGGCCGCCGGCATGTCGGCGGGCGCGAGGAATTCCTTGTGGTCCGGCTCGACGAGGGAGACGAGCGGTTTGGCCTGCTCGGCAAGATGGCGGAGCTGGACGTAGTCAAAGTCCTCGCCGGCGCGTTTCCATGCCTGGCGGCATTGCTGCTGGAGCCAGAGGCCCATGATGTTCTT